>JBIIRH010000032.1:0-10362 GCA_044341675.1 Pontimonas sp. | reverse complement strand
GGGCGCTGTGGTGGTCATCTCTTATTCCCTTTCACTCGCGGGGGTGGTGCCTGGAAGGTTTTGCAAAACATTCAGCTCAGGGCCAAGGCGTCCGATGTTGCCAGCGGCACGCAAGGCGCCAATCTGACGTTGGTACTCAGCCTCGGATACGACATGAACTTCAAAGAGCATCAGCGAGTGGTACTCCCCACAAAGCTCGGCGCACTTCCCGCGGAACACGCCCTCCTGCTGAGGAATGAAGTACCAGTAGTTGGTGCGAGCCGGAATCATGTCCTTTTTGTAGAGAAAGTCGATAACCCAGAAGGAGTGAATAACGTCGCGGGATTCAATCTTGATCTCTACCGACTTATTGACCGGCAGATAAAGCTTGGGAAGCGCCTCGGAGTCAACTCCGCCACCAGGAATCTCTTGCGCCTGAATACCAGCGGAGTAGACGTCCTCGGTCAGGTAGTTGAAGTCCCAGGCCCAGCGCTTGCCGTAGACCTCAATGGATACATCGGGTGAGGGCAGAGGGGCTTCGATGACGGTTTGGTCACGGGCGGTGAAAGCGAAGAACCCGAGCACCAAAATCAAGGGAACGACGGTGTAGAAGGTCTCAATGGGCATGTTGTAGCGCAACTGCTGGGGAAGCCCGGTCTGCCCTTTACGCCTGCGATACACGACCGCAGTCCAGATAATGAGCAGCCACGTGATGACACCGACGACCAGAAGAACAATCCACGAAACAACCCACAAGTCGATGACTCGGTCGACCTGGTTGGTCAGCCCCCGCTCTGTGGGCAACCAGCCGAGCATCGACTGCTGCGTACATCCGGCAAGAACGAGAGCAACGATGGTGAGTAGAGAAGCGCCCTTCAGGCCGCGCTTGAGGTCGTGACGCACAACTTCCCTTTCACCGATAATTCGCCGTACAACTCCGCCAGTCTATGCCATCAGCCTGTGGGCTTCGGGCTGAACAGACGCGTGTGCGCTGGGTATTTGCCGTGTTTTAGCTAAAGCTGTCCCCGCAGGCGCAGCTGCCCTCAGCGTTGGGGTTGTCGATCGTGAAACCCTGCTTTTGGATGGTGTCTTCGAAGTCCACGGAGGCGCCGTCCAAATAGGGAGAGCTCATCTTGTCGACGACAAGCTCAACACCAGAGAAATCTCTGACTAGGTCATCATCCATCAAACGCTCGTCAAAAAAGAGCTGATAGATGAGACCGGAGCAGCCTCCCGGTTGCACCGCAACCCGCAGACGCAGGTCATCGCGGCCTTCCTGCTCGAGCAGGCTCTTTACCTTTTCAGCCGCACGATCAGTCAAGCCAACCGTGTGAGCCTCTTTGAGGGTGTCCGTCATTGTCGTGTCCTTCCAACTCTCTCAGTGTAGAGCGCGATTCTTGGCCAAGTCTGAGATTTCCCGGCGATTCAGTTCAGAGAGCAGAAACGCTTCCGAGAGCATCGCTCTCCAGAACACTCGAAGCGCCAGGGACTCGTTCGGGCTGTGCGCGCGAGTGTCAGGGTCTTCGATCCCGGTGACAAGAATCTGAGCCTCGGGAAACACCTCTGCCAGCTGCGAGATGAAAGGTATCGACCCGCCCACCCCTTGATACACCGCTTCAGTCTCGAACCCTTCACGCAGGGCCTGCGCAGCCAGGTCGAGGGCCGGTGCCGAAGAGTCCAGCGAAAAAGGTTCCCCTAGCGAGACATCGCGAAGCTCCCACTGAGCGCCAAAAGGAATATGCGCTGCGATGTGAGCCTCCAGCAGCGAGCGTGCCGATTCTGCGGACATGCCTGGCGGAACTCGGAGAGACAGCTTCGCCGATACCTCCGGTAGCAACGTGTTGGATGCATGCGCCACGCTCGGCACATCCATTCCAGTGATGGTGAGCGCCGCAGAGCGCCACAGGCGGTGTGGAAGGGACCCGTGGCCCACTTCCCTGACCCCCTGAGAAAGAGGTGCCTCTGGTCCAATTTCCTGAGCTTCACCCGGTTCGCCCCCAGCGGGGCTTTCGAGGCCACTGATGGCGAGACCGCCCGCACTGTCATAGAACGACGCAGCAAGGGCACTAAAGGCCATCATGGCGTCTGGCAGTGCGCCACCGAACATCCCGGAGTGGACCGCATGGGTCAGTGTTTTCACCCGGAGCGTCGCAGTCACGTTGCCCCGAAGGCTCACCGTCAGTGCTGGGATTTCGGTCGAGGGGTTATCGGAGTCCGCGACGATGATGACGTCACCCTGGAGTAGCTCACGATGTTCGTGCAGGAAGCCGGCAAAGGAGGGCGACCCGTTTTCTTCCTCGCCCTCGATGAAGACCACCACTCCCAGTTGAATATCCCCGGAGGAATGGCTCGCTAGCGCGCGCAGAGCACCAAGATGAACCGCGATGCCGGCCTTATCATCAGCACTCCCCCGCCCATAGAGGCGACCGCCGCGCAGACTTGGCTCAAAAGCAGGACTTTCCCACTGCGCTTCCTCCCCCGGAGGCTGAACGTCGTGGTGGGCGTAGAGAACCACCGTCGGAGCGTTCCCCACCCGCTCGCGACGAGCAATCACGGCGGGGGCTCCCTCGCCCTGCCGGTAAACGCCAACGTGACCGAAAAGACTCGTCGCCTCAAATAGCTCCGCCACCCGGGCCGCACTGGCCTCCAGGTGGGCCTGATCAAAGCCGTCCCACGACACGGAAGGAAGGCGAACTAAGCCAGCCAGATCAGCAACAATCTGGGGCGCTCCAGCAACGACAAGGCTGCGCAACTGCGAGACATCTGGCGCGGAGCTTTCCCCCTGGGACATGCGGGTAATCTTAGGGGAGCTTCCCCACGAGATTGAGGTGACCTGTGGCCCAACCACACGACGACGACTCCACTGAGACCGCCGCCGGTAAAGGCCGGCCAACGCCCAGGCGCAGAGACCGTGAAGCTGAGCACAAGAGACCTCTGGTGACGAACAACCGCAAGGAGGCCCGCGCCAAACTGGCGGCGAGCCGCGAGAAAGCTCGCCTGGGCATGGCCAATGGCGAGGAACGATTTCTCCCCCAGCGCGACAAAGGTCCCCAACGCAAGTGGTCCAGGGACTATGTCGATGCCCGCTGGAACTTTGGTGAGTTTTTGATTCCTGTCATGTTCGCCGTCATCATCGCGACCTTCCTCCCCTCACTCGAAGCACAGTTCATTGCAATCTCGGTTCTGTGGGGTTTCTTCCTCCTCACTGTCCTTGATTCCATCTGGGTCGGCAACAGGGTCCGTAAGGGCCTGCGTGCGAAGTACGGGGTCGACAACGTTGAAAATGGCGTCCGCTGGTACTCAGCGATGCGCGCGCTCCAAATGCGAGGCCTGCGTCTTCCCAAACCTCAGGTGAAGCGGGGCGAAAAGCCCAGCTAGGCCGTCGCGGCCTCAAGTTCCTTCGTGACCTTCGCGGCAAAGAGTGGCCCGCGGTAGACAAAGCCTGTGTAGGCCTGGACGAGTGTCGCCCCCGCATCCAGTCGCCAGGCCACGTCCGCGCCATCAAATACGCCCCCCACCGAGATAACGCAGACCTCGCGCGGGAGGATCTGGCGGACTAGATCCAGTACCTCCAATGAGCGCTCCCGAAGGGGCGCACCAGAGAGACCACCCTCGCCAAGCCTCGCAACGTCCTGGGGCGCTGCGACCAAACCCTCTCGCGAAATGGTTGTGTTTGTTGCGACAATCCCCGCGAGATTCAGCTTCATCACAAGCTTGCACACTGAGGCAATCGCCTTGGCATCCAAATCTGGGGCAATTTTCACCAGGACCGGAGTGTCCCCGGCTGCGGCCTTCACGGCTTTCAGGAGCGGAGTCAGTTCCTTCTCCTGCTGGAGCCCCCGCAGACCCGGGGTATTTGGGGAACTGACGTTGACCACAAGATAGTCAGCAAGCGGAGCTAGCAGGGTGGCGCTCGCCACGTAATCCGCGGTGGCATCGGTGATGGCCGTCACACGACTTTTGCCAATATTGACGCCAATGATCGGCAAGTCCCCGCCCTTGGCGCGGAGCGCCCGAAGCCTGGCCGCGACCACCTGTGCGCCATCGTTGTTAAAGCCCATGCGATTAATCAGAGCCTGATCGTCAGGAAGCCGAAACAGTCTGGGCTTGGGGTTTCCCTTCTGCGGCAGGGCTGTGACGGTACCCACCTCAACGTGATCAAACCCCAGCGCATACATGCCGCGAATCGCCACGGCGTTCTTATCGAAGCCAGCTGCCAGTCCCACGGGCGACCCGAAAGTCAGACCGAGAGCGTTAACGCGTTGCGAGGCGGCGGGAGCAGTCTTGGCGCGAAGGATGCGACGCAGTGGCCACATTCCGGCAAGAGAAATCACGTGCATGCCCCACTCGTGGGTTAATTCCGGGTCCAAGCGCTTCAACACGCGGAACAGAGCCTGATAAATCAAGCCTCATCCTCCACGGGAGCACTGGCTCGCAGCGCACTAATGGCGGCATCGAAGTCGTCCAGCGAATCAAAAGCCTGATAGACCGAAGCAAACCTGAGGTAGGCGACCTCGTCAAGCTCCCGCAAAGGCTCCAGAATCGACAGGCCGATCTCGTTGGCATCCACCTGAGAAGCTCCGGTTTGGCGGATAGTTTCCTCCACCCGTTGAGCCAATTGCGCCAAATCTTGGTCGGTCACAGGTCTGCCCTGACAAGCCTTCTTCACACCGGCCGCGATCTTCTCGCGCGAGAAGGGCTCGGTGACACCGCTGCGCTTAATAACACTCAAGCTCGCAGTCTCGAGCGTCGAGAACCGCCGTCCACACTCCGGACACTGGCGACGCCGGCGAATAGACAGACCGTCATCGCTGGTTCTCGAGTCGATGACCCGACTATCAGGGTGGCGGCAAAAGGGGCAATACATGGTGGCCTAAGCCTATAGACAACAGGCCGACTAGAGCCCTTCTTCGAATCGTGCTGTCACAGCCTCGCCGTGGGCGGGTAGGTTTTCGGCTTCGGCGAAGGTCACAATCCTGTCCGCGATGTGGCCGAGTGCAGCCTTGTCATAGTCAATGATTTGCTGGCTACGCAAGAACGTGGCCGGGGACAATCCGGAGCTAAAGCGCCCAGCCCCGCCGGTGGGCAAAACGTGATTAGACCCGGCTAGGTAGTCGCCAGCGCTGACTGGAGTGTAATCACCGACGAAAATTGCACCGGCATCGGTCAAACTCTCGAGGATGATTGCCGGGTTCTCGACCATCACTTCGAGGTGTTCAGGCGCTAGGGCGTTGGACATCATCACCGCGTGATCCATCGAATCGACCACAAAAATGGCCGACTGCTCTCCCTCCAGCGCAGATCGAACCCGCACAGCGTGGCGGGTGGATTCGGCGCGCCTGCTGAGCGCCCTTTCTACGCGCTCGGCGAGCTCGATTGATGTCGTGATGAGGATGGCGGAGGCCAACTCATCGTGTTCGGCCTGAGAAATCAGATCCGCCGCAATGAACTCAGGGTGTGCAGTCTCATCAGCGATGATGCCGATTTCGGTGGGACCAGCCTCAGAATCGATGCCGACAACGCCGTGAACGAGGCGCTTGGCGGTGGCAACGTAGCGATTGCCGGGTCCGGTAATCACCGACACTGGCCGTAATCCAATCTCAGGCACCCCGTGGGCCAAGGCAGCGATGGCCCCGGCGCCTCCCATGGCGTACACCTCGGTTACGCCCAAGAGCGCAGCCGCCGCGGCAATCGTGGGGTGGATTTCGCCCCCGCAGTCAGCCTGGGCTGGGGTGACCATCACAATCTCCCGCACCCCCGCAGCCTGCGCTGCGACGACGTTCATAATCACGCTGGAGGGGTAGACGGCCTTCCCGCCTGGCACATAGACGCCAGCCCTCTGGACTGGAACCCAGCGGGTCCGAACGCTGCCCCCGGACTGAAAATCCGTCTCCGATGGCTGGGGAACACTGTCTTCTGAGGCCACTCGCACACGTCTGATGGACTCCTCCATGGCCCGACGGAGGTCATCGTCGAGGTCCCGCAGAGACTTCGTCAGATAGTCCTGCGTGACAACAAGTGAATGACCACTGACGTGGTCAAAACGTTGAGCTTGGCTCTCCAAGGCCGCCACACCCTCGCTGGTGACTTCGGCCATCAGCTCGCTGACGATCGCCACGAGGTCTTCGCCCTCGATCACGACCCGCGGCACAAAGCCCGGTGCAGTCTCCGGGGTGATGTTCATCTCGCGAAGGTCGGATATGCGAATCATGGCGGTTACATCGTACTCGGAGGGTCCCGGAAAGAACCGTGGCGCTCTGGCCTTAAGCTAGGACAAATGAGCGACTACAACGAACTTTCCCCATCCCAAGTCTTTCTCGAGGCCTTCCGTCGTCACGGAGCAGGCATCTCGGTGGTGACCGCACTCAAAAAGGACGGCTCCCCCACCGGTTTCACCGCGACATCACTAGCCTCCCTCTCAGCAGCACCCCCACTGGCCACCTTCAACATGTCGCAGACCGCCAGTTCCTGGTCGTCCATGAAGGTCGATCAGGCCGTCATCATCCACATGCTGAGCGCCGACAACTTGGACCTTGCGCAGACGATGGCGGGCGAGGCAAGCGAGCGTTTTGCCGGTGACCACTGGTCGCCAGGACCCGACGGCCTCCCCCTGCTCAAGGGAGTCTCCGCGTGGCTGCACGCAAAGATTGTTGACACCATGGAGGTCGAATTCAGCGCAACGGTTGCCGTGCGAATCCTTGGCGGCAACATTGGCTCCGATGGCGATGCTCTGGTCTACCAGGGCAAGGACTACCGGCGGACATCCCCGCTCTCCTAGAGGGTTAGCTCAGGCGCTGAGGCACTCAGAGCCAAGCAAACTTTTCACTTCGCCGATCAAGTCAATACTCACGGTGACTTTGCGCGGCAGCTCGAACACGCGGGCAACACCCGACTTGACCAGTCGAAGGCGCACAGCGGCTTGACCTTCGTGGCGCTCCAGTGCCTGATCTAGCGCGGTCAATACAGACACGGTGGCGAACTTTTCCGGCACGGTGAGAGTGAGGGGTTCGTCGGACGACTCTGCACTGATGGACAGCGGAACGAGCTCAACCGCGTGAAGCCCAATGCCCTCATCGCGCTTAGAAATTCGGCCACGCAAGGCGACCACACTGTCGTTGACCAGGTCTGATTGGTAGTTCTGATAGGTCTTCCCAAGGAACATGACGGCGATTTCCCCGCCGAAATCTTCAATCGTGACCTGCGCGTAGGGATTGCCATTTGAGCGCGCAACCCGATGGTTGACTCCCGTAATGAGCCCTGCAATGGTCAGAACCTCGCCGTCTTCCTTGTCTGAGGACAACAGCTCGGCGATCGACACATCAGCTTCGCGGGCCAGCGGAATCTCGAGCCCAGCGAGTGGGTGATCAGACACGTAGAGCCCCAACATCTCGCGCTCCAAACTAAGGAGCTCTTTCCTCGGCCATTCAGAACGCTCGGGAACCCTCTGGGCGCTTGGCTCGCCAGCGTCTTCTAAGAGGCTGTCGAAGTCAAACCCGACGTCACCGTGCTCTTCGGCTTTCTTGCTCCGAATCGCACCCTCCACGACAGACTCGTGAATCTCGAAGAGCGCTCGCCTGGTGTCGCCGAGTTGGTCAAAGGCGCCCGCCTTGATGAGGGATTCGACCGTGCGCTTGTTGAGCACAGTTGAGGGAACCTTCTTGACGAAGTCATGAAATCCCACGAAAGCGCCCTGCGACTCACGAGCGGTTCTGATGGCGTCCACCACACCAACGCCGACATTGCGGATGGCGGCAAGCCCAAAGCGGATGTCCTCCCCCACAGCGGCAAACGTGGCAAAGGACTCATTCACATCGGGGGGCAAAACATTGATGCCCATGCGTCGACACTCGTTGAGATAGATCGCGGACTTGTCTTTCTGGTCGCTGACACTGGTGAGCAGAGCGGCCATGTATTCAGCCGGGTAGTGAGCCTTGAGGTAGGCCGTCCAGTAGGAAATCATGCCGTAGGCGGCCGAGTGGGCCTTGTTGAAGGCGTAGTCAGAGAAGGGCACCAGCACTTCCCACAGCGTGCTCACCGCATCATCAGAAAACCCATTGGCATTCATTCCGGCGCGGAAGGTCTCGAACTGGACGTCGAGTTCTTCCTTTTTCTTCTTACCCATGGCTCGCCTGAGCAAGTCGGCTTGAGCGAGGGTGTACCCGGCAAGCTTCTGCGCGATCTCCATGACCTGCTCTTGATAGACAATCAAGCCATAGGTGGCCCCCAGAATCTGCTCGAGGGCTTCTGCTAACTCCCGGTGGAGCGGAGTGATCCGCTGAGCCCCGTTCTTTCGCAGGGCGTAGTTGGTGTGCGAGTCGGCGCCCATGGGTCCTGGTCGATAGAGCGCGAGCACAGCGGAGATGTCCTCGAAACTATCGGGCTTCAACAACCGTAAAAGGCTGCGCATCGGGCCACCATCAAGCTGGAATACACCCAGGGTGTCACCCCTGGCCAAAAGCTTGTAGGCCTCGGGGTCATCAAGAGTGAGCTCTTCGAGGACTGGTCGCTCCCCCTTATTGGCCTCGATGTTGTCCAGTGCGTCATCAATGATGGTGAGGTTACGAAGCGACAAGAAGTCCATCTTGACGAGCCCCAGTGCCTCGGCCGCTGGGAAATCAAACTGGGTGACGACTTGACCATCTTGCTCGCGTTTCATGATGGGCACGATGTCGATCAGCGGTTCGCTGGACATGATCACGCCGGCCGCGTGCACGCCCCACTGGCGCTTCAAATTCTCGAGCCCCTGAGCTCGGTCAAAGACAATCTGCGCGTCCCGGTCACTCTCGAGCACAGCTCGGAAGTCAGCAGCCTCTTTATAGCGCTCGTGGGACTTATCCGTGATGCCAGAGAGCACCATCTCTTTGCCCATCACACCGGGGGGCATGAGTTTGGTGAGCTTCTCACCCATTCCGTAGGGAAAACCCAGCACGCGCGCAGCGTCCTTGAGGGCCTGCTTGGCCTTGATCGTGCCAAAGGTCACGATCTGGGCAACCCGCTCATCCCCGTACTTCTCTGTCACGTAGCGAATCACCTCGCCACGGCGACGCTCATCAAAGTCAACGTCGAAGTCAGGCATGGAGACGCGCTCGGGATTAAGGAAACGCTCGAAAATGAGGCCGTGCTCAAGGGGGTCAAGCTCCGTGATGCGCATAGCGAATGCCGCCATCGAACCGGCACCCGATCCGCGCCCCGGGCCTACTCGAATGCCATTGTTCTTGGCCCAGTTAATGAAGTCGGCCACCACAAGGAAGTAGCTGGCAAATCCCATCTGGATGATGACGCCAATTTCGTAATCGGCCTGGGCCTTCACCCGGTCGGGAATGCCCTTCGGGTATCGCACAGCTAGGCCCCTAGTGACTTCCTTCTCGAAGAAGCTTGCCTCCGTTTCGCCCTCTGGAACAGGAAAGCGGGGCATGTAGTTGGCGCTCTCATCAAAGCTCACCGAGGCCCTCCGGGCAATCAACAGGGTGTTGTCACTGGCCTCAGGGAACTCCGCGAAAAGCTGACGCATCTGCGCCGGGGTCTTCAAATAAAACTCGTCGGAGTCAAATTTGAAACGCTTGGGATCATCCAACGTTGAGCCGGACTGAACACACAGTAGGGCGGCGTGAGCGTCAGCATCGGCGGCTGTTGTGTAGTGCAGGTCATTGGTCGCCACCAGGGGCAGACTCAACTCCTTGGCTAACTTCAGGAGATCCCCAATAACCCGCTTCTCGATACCGAGTCCGTGGTCCATAATCTCGACAAAGTAGTTATCTGCGCCAAAAATGTCGCGGAATTCCGCGGCAGCTCGCACTGCCTCGTCGTACTGGCCAAGGCGCAACCTGGTTTGGACTTCGCCGCTGGGGCACCCAGTGGTGGCGATGACGCCCGCGCTGTAGCGGGAAAGGAGATCCCGATCCATGCGGGGCTTGAAGTAGTAGCCCTCCAGCGATGCCAGAGAGGACATCCTGAAGAGGTTGTGCATTCCTTCAGTGGTTTCCGAGAGCAAAGTGATGTGGGTATAGCTACCGGCTCCAGAGACGTCGTCCTCCCCGCCGCCACCCCACTGCACGCGGGTCTTGTCGCTGCGGTGAGTCCCAGGCGTCAGGTACGCCTCGATTCCAATGATGGGGTTGACGCCCGCAGCCGTCGCCTGGCGCCAAAATTCATACGCGCCAAACATCACGCCGTGGTCGGTGATGGCTACGCCTGGCATTTCTAGGCGGGCGACCTCGTCGATGAGCGCTGATATTTTGGCAGCGCCATCGAGCATTGAGTACTCGGTGTGCACGTGGAGATGTGCGAAAGAGTCGCCAGCGGAACTCACCAACACCTCCTCATAGACCTTGAACCTCTAGCGTAAACCGCGCCCGGGGTGGCCCTGGACGGGCCGAGCCGGCG
>JBIIRH010000031.1:0-10801 GCA_044341675.1 Pontimonas sp. | reverse complement strand
CTTGGCCTCTTCGTCACGGTAAATGAGATCGGTCTGATCGATGCGCACCATCGGCTTGTTCGTGGGAATAGGAACAACACCGAGCTTGTAGGTACCCATGAACTCGGAAGCTTCGGTTTCTGCCGTACCGGTCATACCGGAAATCTTCCGATACAACCGGAAGTAGTTCTGCAGGGTGATCGTCGCGAGCGTCTGGTTCTCTGCCTTGATCTCAACGCCCTCTTTGGCCTCAATAGCCTGGTGAATTCCTTCGTTATAGCGACGACCGGCCAAAATACGGCCAGTGTGCTCATCAACGATGAGCACCTCGCCGTTCATCACGACGTAGTCCTTGTCGCGCTTGAACAAGGCTTTTGCCTTCAAAGCGTTGTTCAAGAAGGAAATCAATGGGGTGTTGGCTGACTCATAGAGGTTGCCAATACCGAGGTAGTCTTCGACCTTTTCGATTCCAGGCTCCAAGACACCCACGGTGCGCTTCTTGATGTCGACTTCGTAGTCTTCATCGAGCTTGAGGCGATCAGCAATCCTGGCGAACTCACCAAACCAGCGGTTGGCCTCGCCGGAGGCGGGGCCAGAAATAATCAGTGGCGTCCTCGCCTCATCGATGAGGATTGAGTCGACCTCGTCGACGATGGCAAAGAAGTGGCCCCGCTGAACGAGGTCCGACTTCTGGAGGGCCATGTTGTCGCGAAGGTAGTCAAAGCCAAACTCGTTGTTCGTGCCGTAGGTGATGTCTGCCTGATACTGCAGGCGACGCTCGTCGGGGGTCTGGCCAGAGAGGATGCAGCCGGTGGTCATGCCGAGCGCTCGGAAAATGCGGCCCATCAAGTCTGACTGGTACCTCGCCAGATAATCATTGACGGTGACGATGTGCACCCCGCGGGCCGGGATGGCATTGAGATACGCAGCCAACGTGGCAACCAGCGTCTTACCTTCACCGGTCTTCATTTCTGCGATGTTGCCGAGGTGCAGGGCCCCACCACCCATCAGCTGGACGTCGAAGTGCCTAAGCCCCAGCGTCCGCTTGGATGCCTCGCGCACAGCGGCAAAGGCTTCAGGCAACAAGTCATCGAGGGATTCGCCAGCACCGTAGCGAGCGCGCAGCTCGTCGGTCTCACCGCGGAGCTCATCGTCGCTCAGGTGAGCGAACTCATCCTCGAGGTGATTGACCGCCGTGGCCAGGGAAGAAAGTTTGCGCAGGGTGCGGCCTTCTCCGAGACGGAGAAAGCGCTCTAGAACATTGGCCACACAAAACCTCGTCTATGTGCTGGAAGTTAGCTCGATTGGGCTTCGCCCATGCTACCAATGGGAAGGCTTCGGCACTTACGCGCCCAGGGCAATGACCCCGTAACTCCAGCCTTTACGCCGATAGACAACGCTCGAGAGGTTGGTCGTTGCATCGACAAACAAGAAGAAGTCGTGGCCGACCAGTTCCATCTGATCAACGGCTTCCTCCGCGGTCATCACCTGTGGTTCAAAGACCTTGCGCCTAATCACCACCGGGGTTTCTTCTGGCGGGAGCGCCTCACTCTCCTGCTCGTCAATGGTCGGAATACTTCCGGTTGCGACACTGCGCAGCACTTCAACGCTCGCCGGCGTCACATCAATGTCGCTGAAGCCCCTCGAGGCGACCTCGCTCAGGCCATCGGGACGCTGGCGTCCGTGATGCACCAGCTTCTTGTCCTTTGCTCGGCGCAAGCGCTTGATCAGATGGTCAAGCGCCTCGTCAAAGGCCACATATTTGTCGCTCGATTTGGCTTCGGCCCTGATGACCGGACCTTTGCCGATGACGGTGAGTTCGACGACGTCTTCTGAGCCTGGCCCTCGGCTGGAATTCTCTCTCGAGACTTTCACCTGGAAGGTCTGCGCTCGCTCAGCGAGCGCTAGAACTTTGTCAGCCTTTTCATCGACATAGTCCCGGAACCGATCGGGGATGACTACTCCGTGTGCTGCCAGCGTGATGTCCATGTGACCCTCCTCGATAGATGACTCACGTTCTTCGCGTGAGGGTTGCTCTTTCAGCGTAGACCCGTCCGCCTGAGCGGGGGAAGGGATGCCTCTGGAGCGCCGGCACATGGGCCACCACAAAGACCGCAAGGATGTTGTGTCCCCGGCGGCGCAGAGCCCTCGCGCAGGCCTCGAGCGTCGCACCGGTGACCATCACGTCGTCAACCAACACAACCTGCGATTGTGGCGGCATCAATCGCACCCGCACGTGAGCCCACCGGCGACGAAGACGTGTCGTCCTGGCCCGAGGCGCTCGTGCCAGACCACCAAGAAAGTCGCCAATGCCGAGACGCCCCTGCGACAACGCGCGGAGCACCGGAGGGCCAGCAGGTCCTCCTGAGAGAGCCCGAGCAATTAGCACCGTTGGCCAAAAACCACGGAGAAAGAATCCCCGAGCAGAGGGCGGGACAGGAACCAAAACGGCACCGGGGTGCCGTCTCCCAAGCTCAGCAAGCTCATGGAGCATCGCTTGGCTCACCAGCGCCCCGGTGAGATGTCTCACTCCCCCGTCCTTGATGGCGCCCACGACCCGGCGCCGTGCGCCGCGATATGCCCCACCAGATATCACCGGAACTCCCCACAGCGCCGTTGCCACTGCAATCGAGGGGCGGGCCAACGGTGTCTGGAGTCGCGCTAAACACCTGGGACACAGCGCAATGTCAGGACGGAAACACCCAGCACATGACATTGGGGCTAGTAGAGACAACAACGAAGGAAACACCGCCAAACGCTAGGTCGTTCGGCCCCGGCGCCAGCGTTGATGTGTCAGCTAGTGAACTAAAACGGCTGGCCTAGCGGTTGTGGACACTGGTGGTTGCGGACACTTAGCGCTGTGTTACCAACACACTGGCCCGCTCGCCCGTGCCCTGCCAGCCATTACCTCGGGGCTGATAAATCAACCCGTCATCAGAGAGCAACCGAAGGCCCGGAACCCCACCGATGGTGCCGACCAGCGTGGCCGGCCTGGTGGGGCGACCCAACAAGGTTGAACGGCCGTTGGTGTCGAACACGACCACTTCACCAGCACCCGTTTGCGCGTCTTCAACCACGACGGCAACACTGGAGTCGTCAACCCACGCTGCGTCCACCGCACTACCCGTGAGCGGGCCCAGTTCAACGAAGTCGCCAAGCGACTGAGGCAGGCAATCCTCATTGCGCTCCACTGCAGTCAAGAGAACCCGCACGCCTGTAGCCGTCTGCACAAACAACAGCAAGCGGGTGTTGTCCCTAGCTAGCTCAAAAGAGACCAGCTCGGCTTCATCGCCGAGCTCCATCGGCATCGCAGAAACCTGGCCGTTCTGAGAAATGATTGTCGCCATCTCTGGAGACGACAGGGACGTCGACGACCAGATATACCCACAGCTGTCGATGATGGGCCTGATCAAATCGGGGCGCGCATCAATGAGTGCCGCCGATTCGCCCTCGCGCACTAACCAGAGCCCATCCCCACGTGTTGCCGCGACCTGGTCAAACGCTGCAGAGTAAAAGAGGCTGCGAGGAATGAGGGCTGCAACCTGGGCTGACAGACCTTCTAGTTGCTCGATCTGGCCCGCTTGAACATAGCCAAAACGACGATCCAACAGAACCGCAATTCGCCCATCGCGGCCACTGGCCAGCGATGGGCCCTCCTCATCGAGGGGTGGGATGACCAACTCGACCTGATTCACGGACAAGAGGGCTGAGGAAATGCCCTGCACCTGGGACAGGCTGGCGCTCAGCTGCAACAGCATGCGGGCCCTGGTGACTTCATTCGCGCTCAACACTGATGTCGTCAGATCAACCTGGGCAACACCATCGGTGACCGGAATCGGGGTGAGGGCTAATTGGCTGCCCTCCGGGAACGCAGAGACTGTCGCGCCTTGGTTAAGCCAGAACGAGGGTTCCTCCAGCAGGGATCGCACAATCTTGGTCGACACCTCGCCTCGGCTTGCAAACCACCGCGAATCAGCTACTAAGTCGCGATACCCCGAGGAGAAGTAATAGAGCCGGTAGCTGGAGAACGCCTCTCCAAAGGCCGGTTCGCTCAACACAATCCCATCCGGAGCGGCGCTGATGCGCCATTCACCGCCTTCTTGCACGAGTTGAAACTCAAGACGCTGGTCCGTTGCCGAAGCAGCACTGGAATAGCGCCCAAATTCATCCACGTTCGCGATGACCGGAACCGTGAGGGCCATCGACGTGTCGGACGTCGCCGTCACGACAGGCTCCCCCGTGCGAATGGCAACAGAGAGGTTCGGATTCCACACATCCAGCAGGTCCGCTGACAGGTAGCTGCGGGCAACCCGGTAATTCTCTTGGGCCGCAGTACCAGCAGCAATGAAACCCTGGACAATTTCTTCTTGGCTTGCTCCAGCAGAGGGGCCAGGAGGCAAGAAATCCACGTCTGCGTTGCTGGGGCCAATGTCAACCTCTGCGGATTGAACACCTCCGGAGCCGGGAATCGAGGTGCAAGAACTCAGCAGCATCACTCCAGCAAGAAGAGACAGCAGCAGCTTTTTCATCGCACGGCCTCCTCGGCGGAGTCGACCACAATCTCGCCGGACGCTGGTGACACATCGGGGGGCAGGGGCAAGGGGGAGAGAGACCATGACGCAAGAGGACTGCGAGGGACAGTGAGGCGGAAACAGCTGCCCTCACCGGGTTTACTCCACACATCGATGCGTCCGCCGTGTGCAGTGGCATCTTCGGTTGCAATGGCAAGGCCAAGGCCAGTTCCACCAGTGGTGCGCTGGCGCGAGGGGTCAGCGCGCCAGAAGCGGTCGAACACACGGTCAACTTCCTCGGCCTTCATTCCCACACCCCAGTCTCGAACGGCGATGGAGACGGCCTCTTCGTTGGAATCGATGAAGGTCACAATAGGTTTGCCCTCACCGTGGTCAATCGCGTTGCCCACAAAGTTCAACACGATGCGACGAAGCCGGCGTTGGTCAACTTCGCACTCGCCATATCCACCGCGAACCTCCAGAATAAGGTCGGATCCTTTTTGCTCGGCCAGTGGGCCCAACTGGTCAAGGCAGTCCTCGACGAGGGGAACAATGTTGACCTCATCAACCTCGAGTGCCACTGCACCTGCGTCGTAACGGCTCATTTCGAGGAGATCCGTCAGCATGCTTTCAAAACGTTCGATCTGGGTGATGAGCAACTCAACAGTTCTGGCGTTCTCTTTGGTGAAGGAATCCTTCTGGCCGTAGAGCACATCGCCGGCCAGGCGGATAGTCGTCAGTGGCGTGCGAAGCTCGTGAGACACGTCTGACACGAAACGCTGCTGAACCTTAGACAGGTTTGCCAAGCGAACAATTTGGCGCTGCATGCTGTCCGCCATCTTGTTGAACGAGCGGGCAAGGACGGCGATGACGTCTTCACCCTGTTCGGTGATGCGCTCTTCCAAGAAGCCCTCGGCCAGGCGCTCGGCGGTCTTCGCCGCTTGGCGCACCGGGCCGATCGCCAAGCGAACGACGAAGAACGTCACCACACCAATCGTCAGCACCAAGGCCAAGGAGCCACCGACCAGCACCTGCTGGATCAGGGTCAATGTGTCCTGAACGTCGGAGAGGTCATAGATCAGGTAAAGCTCGTATTGCCCAGCGGTTGGCACCTGAAAAGAGGACGCAGCAACAATGCCCGGGCGCTGCTCCCCCTCCACAGTGATTGTCACGGACTGGTAGTGGATAGGCCCGGGGTTGGTCACAACGGTCGACCGCAGCGGTGCCGAGACAACCGAGACGTCAAGCCCGGCTGTTGACGTGGACGTCATGGTCTGGGGCGTTATTTGCCCGGGTGTGCGAAGAATGGCAAAACCACTGCCACCGGGGCTCGACTGAGCAGAGCGAATAGCGGTTTGTGCCGCGGTGTTGGCGGTTTCGACGTCAATCGCGCCCGCGGCAGTGACTGAGTTGTCGAAGAGCGCCTGCGCTGTGCTGGTAGCACGGGCGGTTTCGCTCAAGATTTGGTTCACGCGGCCGGAGAAAAGGCTGTCGGCAATGCTGAGTGACATATAACCGCCGATGACGGTCACCGCCAGTCCCGACAGGGTCACCGTAATCGCCACAGTTCTCGTGAGCAGCGAACTGCGCCACAGACGAAAAGGGGCCCCCAGCAAGCGCAGGAAGGCCTGCCAGGCCGATGCGATCATGAACCCGCGTCAGCAGACGCTGGTGTGCCACCAGCGCGATATCCAATGCCACGAACCGTTTGAACAATGACCGGGTTATCCGGATCGAGTTCCACCTTGGCGCGCAGGCGTTGAACGTGAACGTTCACGAGCCTCGTGTCTGCCTTGTAGTGATAACCCCACACCTGCTCGAGCAGCATTTCACGGGTGAAGACCTGTTGGGGCTTGAGCGCAAGAGCCAACAACAAATCAAATTCCAGCGGCGTGAGGCTGATGACCGTGCTTCCTCGCCGCACTTCGTGAGCGGGGACATCGATTGTGACATCGCCGACACTAATGACGCTCTGCGAGCCTCCCGTGGAGGGTCGAAGACGGGTCTTGATGCGGGCCACCAGTTCTTTCGGGTTGAAAGGCTTGACGACATAGTCATCCGCGCCACTTTCCAATCCGCGAACAACATCGGTGGTGTCACCTTTGGCGGTCAGCATGATGATGGGAACACCACTTGTTTCGCGGATGCGACTGCACACCTCAATGCCGTCCAGGCCCGGAAGCATTACATCGAGTAGGACAAGGTCAGGCTGTGAAGCCTCGATAGCGGCAAGAGCCTGCGCGCCATCAAAGGCTTGAACAGGCGTGTAGCCCTCACCGCGCAGAACAATGCTGATCATTTCAGCAAGCGCAACATCGTCATCGACGACCAAAATGCGACCGGACATTGTCACCCCCACTGCCTAAAGGCATCGAAAGGTTTCTCGATGGTGCCTAAGCCTAGCCGAGAGCAGCTGGGGCCTAGTAGCGGTAGTGCTCGACCTTGTAGGGCCCAGCCTTTGGCACACCAATGTATGCCGCCTGCTTGTCACTGAGCTCTGTGAGCTCAATGCCAAGGGCAGAGAGATGCAACCGAGCCACCTTCTCGTCCAGGTGCTTAGGCAACATGTGAACGCCCAGCGGGTAAGCGGCGCCGTTCGTGAAGATTTCGATCTGGGCAAGCACCTGGTTGGTGAAGGAGGTGCTCATGACGAAGCTGGGGTGGCCAGTGGCGTTACCCAGGTTCATCAAACGACCTTCGCTCAGCATCAAAATGCTGCGACCGTTTGGCAGCTGCCATTCGTGAACCTGTGGCTTGATTTCAATCCGCGTTGCACCAGCAAGGCTTTCGAGTGCAGCCATGTCGATTTCGTTGTCGAAGTGGCCAACGTTGGCGACGATCGACTGGTGCTTCAGTGCCAAAAGGTGATCAACGGTGACAACGTCGACGTTTCCGGTAGCAGTAATCAGAATGTCGACCTTGTCAATGACACTCTCGAGCTTGGCGACCTGATAACCATCCATCGCTGCCTGGAGGGCCAAGATGGGGTCGATCTCAGAGACAATCACGCGAGCGCCCTGGCCGCGAAGTGACTCACAGGAACCCTTGCCGACATCGCCATATCCGCAGACGAAGGCAACCTTGCCACTCATGAAGGTGTCGGTGGCGCGGTTCAAGCCATCAATCAGGGAGTGACGAACGCCGTACTTGTTGTCGAACTTCGACTTGGTGACCGAGTCGTTCACGTTAATGGCCGGGAAGAGAAGCTTGCCCTCTTTGAAGAACTCATAAAGGCGGTGAACACCAGTGGTGGTCTCCTCGGTGACACCCAGGATCTGCGGTGCAATCTGGGTGAAACGGTTTGGCGTCTCCTGAACGCTGCGGCGCAAAACCTCGAGAACGACCTTCCATTCGGCCGAATCCTCGTCCGTCGGCTGGGGGACGACACCGGTCTTTTCATACTCGACGCCCTTGTGGACGAGCATGGTGGCGTCGCCACCATCATCAAGAATCATGTTGGGTCCAGAAGCACCGTTCGCACTCCAGTCAAAAATCTGCTCGGTGCACCACCAGTACTCTTCGAGGGTTTCGCCCTTCCATGCAAAGACTGGGGTTCCCGCGGGGTTCTCCGGGGTTCCGTGGCCGACAACGACGGCTGCGGCAGCCTCATCCTGGGTGGAGAAGATGTTGCAGCTTGCCCAACGAACCTCAGCGCCGAGTGCCACCAACGTCTCGATGAGAACGGCGGTCTGGACGGTCATGTGAAGTGACCCCGCGATGCGGGCGCCCTTAAGGGGTTGGTGGGGGCCAAATTCTTCACGAAGGGCCATAAGGCCTGGCATCTCGTGCTCAGCGAGGCGAAGTTGGTGGCGACCAGCCTCAGCAAGAGACAAATCGGCAACGCGGTATTGGAGTGGGGTGGCTGTCAGCATTGAACTATTCTGACAGGGTTTTGCCTGAACACCAGCCGGGAATACCGAGTGAGTTGGCCTAGCCCCGAATCAAGGCCAACACAGCGTCTCGAACCTCGACCATGCGCGCCTCGGTCGAAGCCTCGACGTTGAGGCGCAACAGCGGTTCCGTGTTGGAAGCCCGCACGTTCACAGACCAGAACCCCTCTGAATCGTCGTCCCACATGCTCAGTCCATCCATGAGATCGCTCTGCGCACTGGGGAAATGCTTCTGAACGCGCTCCATCACCGCAGCTTGATCAGAGACGACCGAGTTGATTTCCCCGCTCTCGTGATACCGGGAGAATTCGGCAACGACTGACGACAGCGGCGCGTCACTGAGCCCCAGTTCAGCCAGAACGTGGAGGGCCGCCAGCATTCCGTTATCAGCACCCCAGAAGTCGCGGAAGTAGTAGTGAGCTGAGTGCTCGCCTCCAAAGATTGCGCCGCTGTCTCGCATGGTGTCCTTGATAAATGAGTGTCCGACCTGGGTGCGCACAGGAAGCGCGCCGTTCTCAGCGATGACTTCGCTCACAGTCCTCGAACAAATGAGGTTGTGGATCACCTTGATGGGGCCAGATTCGCCGGCTTCTCGAACCCGGAGAATCTCACGCTTGGCGACTAGAGCTGCAACCGCGCTCGGGGTGACGGGCTCACCGCGCTCATCGATGACGAAACAGCGGTCCGCATCACCATCAAAGGCCAAGCCAATGTCCGCGTTCTGTTTGATCACGGCAGCCTGCAGATCGACCAGGTTGGCGGCATCGAGTGGGTTGGCCTCGTGGTTGGGGAAAGTCCCATCCAGCTCGAAATACATCGGAATGACGTCGAAGGGGAGTCCTGTGAGTCCGGCGGCATCCCCGAGCACTGCGGGAACGCTAAGGCCAGCCATGCCATTGGCGGCATCGACAACGACGCGCAACGGTCGTGAGTTCTCCAGTGAAACAAGGGAGCGCACATAGGTGGCGTAGTCGGCGAGGACGCTGTGGTGGGTGAGGGTCCCAGCCGCGCCGGTGAAGGGCTCAGCCGATCCCGCCTCAAACTCTTCGGCACGGTCTCGGATTTCGGCAAGTCCGGTGTCGATACTGATGCCCTGCGCCAATCGCCTGGAGAACTTGATTCCGTTGTAACTGGCGGGGTTGTGACTCGCGGTGAACATAACTGCCGGCATATCCCAGGAGCCGGATGCGAAATAGACCATGTCGGTAGAGCACAAACCAATGTTGCGCACGTGCGCGCCGCGGGAAAGAGCTCCCTCAATAAAGGCGTCGGCCAAGACTGGTGAAGAGTCACGCATGTCGTGTCCCAGCGCCAGAGTTTCACCGGCACCGACAATCACATCGACAAAAGCGGCGCCAAGGGCCCTGGCAACCTCCGGAGTGAGTTGAGTGGCGACCAGACCACGAACGTCATAGGACTTGACGATGTCACGCAACACAGAGGACGCCATGCCACCAGCCTAGAGCCCGCTACATCGCATCGGGATAGGCGCGATAGCGAACAATGTGCCAGCCCACCGGGGCAGACAGGCGCTCGGAATGATCGCCACACAGGTCGTAACTGTGGGGCTCTTTTCGCTCCGCGAGTGGCCCCACAACCGCCTGCGAATCGGCATAAACGTAGGTGAGGGTCGCGGTGGCATCCCTCGAGCACGAGGTTCTTGAGCACAATCGAGGAACTGGTGGACGGTAGGGCATAGCCCAACCAGACTACGACCGCCCTTCGAGCATTACGCTTGCGACATGGGCATGCACCGCGTGAATCGACACAAGGCGCCCTCAAACGCGGCGCTCGGCCCTATCGCAGGACCCCGGCTTCGCCGGGGGGACGAATTCACCCACATCGTTGGTGCCACGCTCGATTACTTGAAGACCCAGTGGCCCGATGAGTTAGCGACTGTGCGCATTGAGGTTCACTCGATGCCTCATGTGGGAATTGCCAGTGCGTCACTTCCTCGCTGGACAATCTTCCGCGACAGGCGCACCATTTGGCTCTACCGGGTGCCGATTGAACGCCTCAGCCGCCTCCACAGAAATGACGCCTGGCATAGGCGCGTGCTGATTGAGAGCTTTGTTTTCTCTGCGGTCGCGGAACTGTTGGGAACCGATCCCTGGCAGTTAGCGCCTGAACGGTTCCACCCGCACTAGCGAATAGTCATCACCACAGGGTCTTGCGCCCTGGGCGCTGGCAGAATCTGCAGGTTCCCAATCACCGTCTCTCCACGGAACGACACGACTGCATAGACGGGGCCATCAGAGGAGAAGCTAAAGCTTCCCCCGCCGAGCGGCCGGGCCAGAACTCCCCCGGCGGGAACACTCGATGAGCGACCGTCAAGAGAAATTTGAACATCAGTGTCGCCCGGGTTCATCACACTCAAGCGGATTTCACCAACGGCAGGAACGGCCATGACTGTGTCGCCTT
>JBIIRH010000068.1:0-3286 GCA_044341675.1 Pontimonas sp. | reverse complement strand
GAAGAGAACTTCGTCACCTTGAAAGAGGTCGGTACCCCAGCGTCTTTCAGCTTCGAGGCTAAGGACCACCTGGATCTTGGTGAGGCACTCGGGATTATCGACATGGAGCGCGGGGTCAAGGTTTCCGGCTCACGCTTCTATTTCTTGAAGGGTGCTGGCGCTCTGCTTGAGATGGGCCTGATGCAGCTGGGCATGAAAGTGGCCATGGAACAGGGCTTCACTCCCCTTGTTCCGCCCACCCTGGTGAAGCCAGAAATCATGCAGGGCACCGGTTTCCTCGGAGAACACTCCGCTGAGGTTTACCACCTAGACGAAGACGACCTCTATTTGACTGGCACCTCCGAAGTAGCACTGGCAGGCTTCCACGCCGGTGAGATCCTGGACCTCTCAGCCGGCCCGCTGCGCTACGCCGGTCTTTCCACCTGCTACCGGAGGGAAGCCGGGTCCTACGGAAAAGACACCAAGGGCATCATTCGTGTTCACCAGTTCCAGAAGCTGGAAATGTTCAGCTATGTGGACCCCACTGACGCTGAAACAGAGCACGAGCGTCTGCTGGCTCTTCAGGAACAGATGCTGCAGTCCTTGGGCCTTGCCTACCGAGTGATTGACGTGGCGGCTGGCGATCTTGGCTCCAGCGCGGCACGCAAGTACGACGTCGAGGCCTGGGTTCCAACACAAGGCGCATACCGCGAGCTCACCTCGACCTCGAACTGCACGACGTTCCAGTCCCGCAGGCTGAACGTCAGATTCCGCAGGGACAAGGACGCGAACACCGAACCCGTTGCCACCTTGAATGGAACCTTGGCCACAACCCGCTGGATTGTGGCGATTCTTGAGACCCATCAGCAGGCAGATGGGTCAGTGACCATCCCCGAGATTCTTCGCCCTTACATGGGCGGTGCCAGCGCTATCAGCGCTGGCTAAGCCCAGACTGGTACACATAAGAGGTCATGACAACTACATCTGAGCGCTGGCTCGTGGGGCTCGATATCGATGGCACAGTTCTTCACGAGGATGGCCACCTCTCGCCAGAAGTCATTGCCGCGGTTCAGAAGACACGTGATGCCGGTCACGAAGTGACCCTGGCCACCGGTCGGTCAGTATCCATGACGATCCCCATTCTTGAGCGCCTCGATATCGTTCCCGAGTACGTGGTGTGCTCGAACGGCGCCATTACGTTGAAGCGCGACACCACGGCGCCTTCTGGATACCGGCGGTTTCACGTCGAACATTTTGATCCAACACCGGTCCTTACTCGGATCAAGCAAGCGCTTCCTGAAGCCCACTACGCCGTCGAAGACGAGACAGGCCTCTATCGCTATACCGACTGGTTCCCCGAGGGTGCTCTCGATGCCATGAGTGAGCAGGTCTCTTTTGAAGAGCTCCTGACGACGGTGGCAACACGTGTTGTCGTCATCGCGCCGGGTCACGAAATTGATGACTTCTTGAAAGTCGTCGAGGGCATGGGTCTTCACCAGGTGAGCTACACGGTCGGCTGGACGGCATGGCTCGATATTGCGCCGGAGGGCATCAACAAATCAACGGCGCTCGAGTTGGTTCGGGAGAAGCTGGGCTTTGGCTTGGACCGCGTTATGGTCATCGGCGATGGCCGTAACGACATTGAAATGCTGCAGTGGGCGGCCCAGCAGGGCCGCGCTGTTGCGATGGGCCAGGCACCGGAAGAGGTTCGCATTCACGCGAACGAGACAACAGGTGACTTCACCCAAGACGGAGTTGCCACCGCGCTTGCCACTCTTACCCATTGAGCCTTCGCGCCTGTGCCCTAGAATCGCATGCGGAGGGCTGTCCGAGCGGCCGATGGAGCTAGTCTTGAAAACTAGTGGGCAGCAATGTCTCGTGGGTTCGAATCCCACGCCCTCCGCCAAAAATGTGATGAAGAGGGGGAGAGCCAGTGGTCGATTCCGCTAAACCCCCAGCACCCGCCCTCTTTGAGTCCTCTGCTGACTACCCGCAGCCTCTGCACGGGATTCAGAAGCGACTGGCTGGCTGGAAGCTCGTGACTGCGCTAGCAGCAGGGCTTGTCAGCGCTCTTGTGTTGAGTAGCGGAATTGTTCTCGGACTTACGGTGCAGAGCCTGCAGTCGAACCTGGTGACTGTGGCACTTGATGGTCCCGGAGCTCGAATTCTGCCCAACATCGGTGACATGGAAGGCGGCTTCAACGTCCTGGTTGTTGGATCTGACACCAGAGTTGGCCAAGGCGACCAGTTTGAGTTCGTCGACTCGGAGCTGAACGACGTCAATGTTCTTGTTCACGTCAGCGAAAACCATGATCGGGCGATTGTTGTCAGCTTTCCTAGGGACCTCTTGATTGATATCCCCCCCTGCCCTCAGGAAGATGGCACGAGTTCGGAGCCCCAAACAATGGCGCCGCTGAACACCACGATGGGAATTGGCGGTCTGCCCTGTGTGGCAATGGCCCTCGAGCAATTGACAGGCCTTGAGATTGGCTATGCGGGCCTCATGACCTTTACCGGTGTTGCCCAGCTCTCCACTGCCGTTGGCGGTGTTGAGGTCTGTGTCACAGCACCTCTGGTTGATCCTTGGTCGGGTGTCAATCTCCCAGAGGCCGGCTACCACACGCTCGAAGGTGGACAGGCTTTAGCATTCCTCCGCACCCGCAAGGGCGTTGGCGATGGCAGTGACTTGGCTCGTATTTCGTCTCAGCAGGTTTATATGGCGGCGCTGGTTCGAACTCTTCAGGCCGATGGCGTGTTCAACGACGTTCGCAAGCTCTATGGCATCGCTTCTGTCGCTTCGCAAACCATGGTTCTTTCCACGAGCTTGAGTCGAATTGACGTGATGGTCTCGATGGCACGTGCTCTTCGCGGCATCCCCAACGAGAACATCATCTTTATTCAGTACCCAGTCCTTGATGCTGACCCAGAGCTCTACCCCGGGCGGGTTATTCCCCACCCTGACCTGGCTCGAGTGGTCGCCGAACGCCTGGCAACAGATGAGCCCTTCACCTTGGCCGATGGGTCTCTCGGTTTCGGGTCAACTACTGATGGCAACGCAACGGGTAACCAGGCCCCAACCCCTGAAGAGATTGAGGTTCTCGAGGGCCTGGTGGGCCAAACCGCAGGGGATGAAACCTGCGCGGTTCCGCGCTAGTACCCGGCGTCGATATAGTTATCGACGAAGTGTTCTTGTGGGCATTTCAGGAGACGTCGCATAGTTCGGCCTAGTGCACCACCCTGCTAAGGTGGAGTTCCCTCACGGGAACCGTGGGTTCAAATCCCACCGTCTCCGCTCCACAACCCCCGG
>JBIIRH010000067.1:0-3416 GCA_044341675.1 Pontimonas sp. | reverse complement strand
CTACCGCCCTGTCCACCACTGCGGAGCGGGCTGTGGCAGGAGTCCCCTACAAGAGCACTCTCACCACCCCGGAGGCCCCAGACATTCACGCCATGTTGGCGCTCGCCAAAGAGCAGGGTGTCAGCGGGCTCGCCATTGAAGTGAGCGCGCAGGCTTTGGAAAACAACCGGCTCGATCGCGTGATGGTGGATGTTGCCGGGTTCACGAATTTGAGCCATGACCACTTCGAAGATTTTGGCAACATGGACAACTATTTGGCCGCCAAGGCCGCCTTGTTCACTCCTCAGAGAGCTCGAAAAGCGGTCATCTGCGTGGACACACCCTGGGGTCTTGCCTTGGCCAGAGGGACCACCATTCCGTTCTGGACGGTGGGGGCAACTAAGTCCGAGGGCCTGGAAGGCCTGCCGCATTGGCGCTATGCGATCACCTCAACCGTGGGGGACACCACCACGTTCTCGTTGAGTTCGCCTGAGGGAGAGGTGATTGAGCTTGTGGCCCCGATCATCGGGGAACACATGGTGGCTAACGCAGCCCTCGCCGCTGCGATGCTCATCTTCCAGGGGGTTGCTCCGACCGACCTGGCGAGAGCCATGGGGCCTGGCACGTCAGGAATTCCCGTGTTTGTGCCGGGGCGCGTTGAGCGAGTATCTGGGCCCGCCGGCCCTCAGGTCTTTGTCGATGCCGGTCGCAGTGAAGACGCCTACCGCGCCACCCTGGAAACGCTTCGCCTGCGCACTAAGGGGAAGCTAGTGATGGTGTGTGGCACCTCTGGCAACAGGGATGCCACCAAGCGACCGCTCATGGGGGCAACTGCCGCCACACTCGCCGATGTCGTCATTGTCACCGACGATGATCCTAGGCGCGAGGATCCCGCTGTGATTCGTGCGGGGCTCCTTGAGGGCGTGCGATCGGTGGAGGGATCCACGTGGTTTGAAGTCCCCGATCCGAGCGAGGCCATTCGCGAGGCAATCTCGATGGTGGGCGAGGGCGATAGCGTCCTCTGGAGCGGTCCAGGATCCCAGAACTATCGAGATATCGGTGGGGAAAAGGTGCCCTATTCAGCCCGGGATGAGGCGCGCGCGGCTCTCCGCGAAGCTGGCTTTGCCCCGGAGCAGCCCCATGACTGAGGTCGTCCTGGAAGACCAGTGGACCGACTGGGGCCGATCGGGCGGAGTGCTGTTCGAGGGAGCCAACAGGCTTAGCTGGGAGATTGCAACGATGGCTCCCGGGCTTCTCCAGGGGGCACTGCTGGGTATACGTTCAGCGGTCACCGCCGGGGCGAGCCTTGGCGAGGCCGTCGCTGCGGTGGGGAATCCGAGCGAGCCCCACATGCTCGAGGTTCATCACGTGGGCCAGGGTGTGATTGTTATTGACGACACCAGAACGCAGGGAGTGAATGACGCGGCGACATCCCTGAAGGTTGTGACTGGTCTCGCTGCGAGACAGAGGCGAGTGATTGTTGCAGCGGGAGCTCTGGATTTCGACGGGGACTCTGACTATGACGACCTGGGAGCTTTTGGTGCGCTCATGGTGCGACTGAATGTGGACCAGGTTTTTGCCGTGGGGCCCGAGGCCAGAGCACTGTTTCTTTCGGTGGGTCGGGAGGGCTCCTGGGATGGAGAGTCGCAGCACTGTGTGAGCGTGGATGACGCGTACGATGACATCCGTGCGTTTATCCGGCCGGAGGATGTGGTGCTCGTGATGGGTACGACGGGGCAGTCGCTTCTCCCTCTCGCCACTCGGCTTGCGGAGGATCTCTCGTGAGGATTTTGCTACTCGGTAGTGCAATCGCGCTCTTCTTCTCGCTGTTCCTAACACCTCTGTTCATCCGACTCTTTGAGAAGCTCGGCTGGGGGCAGTTCATTCGCCAGGACGGCCCAAAAACCCACTTCGTGAAGCGTGGAACGCCGACGATGGGCGGCATTGTGATTCTGCTGGCGGTGGTGGCTGGCTATTTCGGTGCGCACCTGATCGAAGGAGCACCGGTTACCCAGTCTGCGGTGCTGGTGATTGGTCTCATGGTGACTCTTGGAATCGTCGGCTTCCTGGATGATTTTTCCAAGGTCCGTCGGCAACAGTCTCTGGGGCTTAGCCCCCGAGCCAAAGTCATCGGCCAGATTCTTGCCTCGGTGGGCTTTGCGGTGCTGGCTGTGTCGTTTCCCGATAAGGACAACCAGACCCCTGCGGCGCTTGGTATTTCTCTGATTCGTAACGCCGACCTGGTCTCGTTTGTGGGATTAGGCCAGATTGGCGCCATGATTGCGTTTGCGGTGTGGGCGAGCTTAATCATTGTTGGCACGTCCAACGCGGTCAACCTCACCGACGGCCTCGATGGCCTCGCCAGTGGTTCGACAATTCTGGTCTTCGTGGCATACGTCATGATCACGTTCTGGCAGTTCAACCAGTCCTGTTTCCGCGGCGTAGTAGATGAAGAGAACCTCTATAAGTGTTATGAAGTGCGGGATTCGCTGGAGCTGACCTCTGTTGCCGCCATCATCTCCGCGAGCTTAATCGGGTTCCTCTGGTGGAACACGTCTCCTGCAAAGATCTTTATGGGCGACACAGGTTCTCTCAGCCTGGGTGGCGGTGTGGCAGCGCTCGCGCTCTTCTCCCGCACCGAAGTGTTGTTGCCCATTGTTGGTGGCCTGTTTGTGGTCCTGACCGGCTCGGTGATCATCCAGCGGCTGTATTTCAAAGCCACCGGGGGCAAGCGGGTCTTCTACTCGTCCCCGCTCCATCACCATTACGAAATCAAGGGCTGGGCTGAGGTCACCATTGTGGTCAGGTTCTGGCTCATTGCTGGCCTGTTCGCCGCTGTTGGCGCTGGGCTCTTCTATTTGGAGTGGCTCAGCCGCTGATGGCCCCTTCGCTAGACACCCTCACCAGTTGGCACAGTGATTGGTCGGGCCTGAGGGTCGTTGTTGTCGGACTTGATGCGACAGGCTTCGCGGTTGTCGACACCCTGGTGGAGTTGGGGGCAGAGGTTGCGGCGTTGGCGCCAGATGCGCACGACGATGTTGTCCGCATCGCTGAGGTTATTGGTGCCAGTGTTCTGGTCTCGAGCGATGACCAGGCGAGAGTTACGGCAGCGCTTGATCACCGAGCGGATCTGGCCGTGGTGTCTCCCGAGATCACTCGTGACGATGCTGTTGCTGTTGCCCTTGTCGAGGCGGGGGTTCCCGTGTGGTCAGATGTGGACTTTGCGTGGCGGGTTCGCGACAAATTGGACGTCGTCGCGCAGTGGGTCCTCGTCGTCGGTGAGACTGATGGGCCCCGGATTGCTGACTTAGCAGCGCGCATTCTTGTGGCTGATGGCCACATGGCCCGACATGTTGGCCTGGAGAGCGCCCCGCTATTGGATGCGCTGCGCGATCCCGAGCCCTACACAACCCTGGTTATTTCCGCCGGCTCCGCTG
>JBIIRH010000066.1:0-3420 GCA_044341675.1 Pontimonas sp. | reverse complement strand
GACGTGGCGGTCTCTGGGGATTTCGTGGTTCCGTCCTGTGACATGTGTGATGGTGTACTCAAGCCCGAGGTCATCTTCTTTGGCGAATTTGTCCCCTCTGGGGTGTTTGACCAGGCGGCAAGCCTTATCGCCCGCTCTGACGCGCTCGTGGTGGCTGGTTCCTCCCTCGTGGTGAATACCGGAATGCGCCTGGTCAACCTCGCCCACAAAAAGCGGATTCCCATTGTGGTCATCAATCGCGGGCCCACGAAGGCTGATCGGCTTGCCACCGTTAGAATTGAGGCAGGGACCTCAGAGACCCTCGAGGCCCTCGTCGAGGGTCTGCGCTCCCCCTCTGTCTAGCCAGTGGCACACTTTTGATTCAGGAGATTCATGACTCGCTTTTTCCTTGTTCGTCACGGTGAAACAGAGTGGAACAGGATTCGGAGAATTCAGGGTGTGAGCGACATTCCCCTCAATGACACCGGTCGTGAACAGGCCCATGCAGTGGCCGAGATTCTTGCC
This sequence comes from Pontimonas sp., assembly GCA_044341675.1. Lineage (GTDB taxonomy): Bacteria > Actinomycetota > Actinomycetes > Actinomycetales > Microbacteriaceae > Pontimonas. The sequence continues at coordinate 2,916 of JBIIRH010000066.1, read as the reverse complement.
GCTCATAGCTTTGACGCGATCGTTTCGAGTCCGCTCTCCCGCGCGAGGGACACGGCCAACATTATTGCCAAGCGCTTGGGAATGCAGGAGCCGGCAATCGTAGAGGGCCTTATCGAGCGCAACTATGGCGATGCCGAGGGATCAAACGGCCAGGACCTCGACCATCTCTATCCCCCAGGAACCGAAATCCCGGGAAGAGAGCCCCGCGAGGCCGTGACCGCCAGGGCGCTAGCGGCGCTTCGCGAGCTGGCACTAGTCCACCCCGACTCCGATGTCATTGCTGTTGCCCACGGTGGATTGATTCGCAGCGTTGTTGAGCACGCGGCACCTGGTCAGCACAACGAGCCCATCACTAATTGCTCTGTTCACAGTTTCCGGATGGTGGCTGGCAGCCTCGAGCTTGTGGCCTTCGACGACCCGATGGAGGTCGCCTCCCACGAGCTGGCAGCGGTCGATTTCGAAGATCAGAATGCAGCGGAGGCACGAGAGGATAGCCCGCGCGCGTAGTGTCCTCCCGGGCGACGTCGGCGGCGTGGCCTAGGCTCCCGGTTATGGGTCATTGGAGCGACACGTTAGTAGTTTTTGATACCGAAACCACGGGTCTCGACACCCGTCACGCCCGCATCGTCACGTCGTACGTGGGAATCATCGGGGCCGACGGCGAGACCGTCGAGGCTCATTCTTGGCTTGCTGACCCGGGAGTCGTAATTCCTGATCAGGCAGCCGCAGTCCACGGCATCACGACCGAGGTGGCCCAGCGCGATGGGCGGCCCGCTGGTGAAGTGGTCAAAGAGATCCACTCTGCACTCCACGGGTATCTCGCGCAGGGGCTGCCAGTTGTCGCCTACAACGCCTCGTATGACTTCTCCATCCTTCATCACGAGTCGATTCGCCACGGCATTGAGCCGTTGAGTGACCCTCGTCCCATCATCGATCCCCTGGTTCTCGACCGAAAGGTCGATACCTACCGAAAAGGCAAGCGGACCCTGCAGATGGCGGCTGCTCACTACCTGGTGCGACTAGATGATTCACACACTGCCGATGCTGACGCGATTGCCGCCGGACGTGTGGCCCAAGCGATCCTTCGTAATCATCAGGCCGAACTAGAGGGTGACGCCGGTTGGCTCCACGACCAGCAGGTCATCTGGGCGCGAGAATGGGCGGAAAATTACCAGACATTTCGCCGCAACCAAGGTGACGCCGGTTTCGTGGCGACAGGCGCGTGGCCGGTGAATCCTTAGTTACTTACCGAAGTTCTTGAAGCGCTGGTTGAACTTCTCGACGCGGCCGGCAGAGTCAAGAATGCGCTGCTTGCCCGTGTAGAAGGGGTGCGAAGCACTGGAGATTTCAACGTCGATTACGGGGTACGTGTTTCCGTCTTCCCACTCGATCGTCTTGTCGCTCTTGGCGGTGGAGCGCGTCAGGAACAGCTCGCCCGAAGTCAGGTCGCGAAAGACAATAGGTGCGTAGTCGGGGTGAATGTCAGCTCTCATGGGAAATCCTTGACGTCGTGCAGAACATCTGCGTAGGTGGGCCAAGGGCCTACTTTACCAGCAATTTCACAATGCTGTCGCCTGGTAACGACCATTGTTATGAGTAATGGAGAGAGGCCGACCAAAGGCCTCACTCATCACGTCGCCGGTGAGCGTTTCTGCAATCGGGCCCTTGGCAATAATCTTGCCTGCTTGCAGGACGAGAAGGTGCGTGAAGCCACTCGGAATCTCCTCGACGTGGTGAGTGACCATCACCATCGCTGGGGAGCTGGTTTCACTGGAAAAGTGGTCAAGCATCTCTATGACGTCCTCGCGGGCCCCCACATCCAGGCTCCCCGCTGGCTCGTCGAGGAGCAGAAGTTCCGGGTCTGTCATGACAGCGCGAGCGATCTGAACGCGTTTGCGCTCGCCGTCAGAAAGGGTTCCGACGTAGTGCGAGGCAAGGTGATCCAGGCGCCACTCACTGAGAACACGTGTTGCGCGCCGGACGTCAATGTCCTCGTAGGCTTCCTGCCACCGACCAGTTACGCCCCAGGCGGCGGTAAGGACCGCATCAGTGACGCTCTCGTTGTCGGGAATGCGGCGGGCCATATCGCTGCTAGCAAAGCCCACGCGAGGTCGCAGCTCAAAAACATCTGTTCTGCCGAGCCTCTCGCCGAGGATGGTGACGGTGCCGTGTGAGGGTTGAACGAATGAGGCCAACATGCCTAACAGGGTGGTTTTCCCGGCACCATTAGGCCCGACAATGACCCATCTTTCCGACTGGTCGACTGTCCACGAGATATCGCTAAGAATGGCGCGACCATCGCGAACGAAGCCCACGTTGTCGAGAGAAGCCACTGTCTTCATTGTTGTTCAAGCCTACTCCACCGGGGAAAACGCTACGAAGTGGGCAGGTGGGGATGGCTTACGCTAGAGACGTGATTCCTCAGTGGAGAAGCCCCCGATGACGGCCCATCAACTTCTGGTTGTGTTGGATGTTGATTCGACTCTGACTCAAGACGAAGGAATTGATCTGCTTGCAGAGCAGGTTTCCGAGGATGTTGCACGGGAAGTTGCTGCTATCACTGCGTCCGCCATGCGCGGCGAGCTGGATTTCGAGCAGAGTTTGCGCAAGCGAGTCGCGACTCTCGAGGGGACCCTGGAGGCGGCCGTTCAGAAAGCCTCGGAGAAAGTTCGACTCAGCGAGGGCGCCCGAGTCCTGGTTGACACCCTGCACGCAGGCGGGCACCTCGTTGGAGCAGTTTCTGGTGGTTTCCACGCGATGATTGACCCACTTGCCGGGGAGCTGGGTTTGGATTTTCACCGTGCCAACCGATTGGAAGTGGCAGACGGGCTCCTGACGGGCAAGCTGATCGGACCACTAATCGATGCCCGCGCGAAAGCGACCACACTTCAGGAGTGGGCGAAGAACGCCGGAATC
>JBIIRH010000001.1:0-81720 GCA_044341675.1 Pontimonas sp. | reverse complement strand
GCCAGTTTCCACATCTCTGGGGTGAGTACGGACACATCGGAGACGACTTCACCCAGTGGAACCAACGTGCCAGCGTGGTCGGAATGGGTGGCCACCTCAACGACAAAACCAGTGGCGTTTTTGGAACCAGAACGAAGGGGAACCTTGACTCGCACACCCGTCTGGACGACCATCCCCTCGGGAATGCTGTAGTCGAAAAGACGATCGAGCTGTGGGAGTCTGCTCTCGAGGACTACCCGCGCGACACTAGGTTCTTTGCTCACAATCCACTAGCTTGGCGCAACTCCTCAGTTCGGTTAAGCCGCTCCCACGGAAAGTCCTGATCGGTGCGACCGAAGTGGCCATACGCAGCTGTCGGAAGGTAGGAGGTGGTCAGCAAATCGAGCGCCTCGATGATGGCTTGTGGACGAAGGTCAAAGACCTTGTCGATAGCTTTCTCGATGATGGCTGTGTCCACTTTCTCAGTCCCGAAGGTCTCCACAAAGGTGCTGACGGGGTGCGCTGTTCCAATGGCGTAGGACACCTGAATCTCGACGGTGTCGGCTAGGCCAGCAGCGACGACGTTCTTGGCGACCCACCGCAACGCGTAGGCGGCGGAACGGTCGACCTTTGTGGGGTCCTTTCCGCTGAAAGCACCGCCACCGTGACGAGCAGCACCGCCATAGGTGTCCACGATGATCTTTCGGCCAGTGAGCCCGGCATCGCCATCGGGGCCACCCGTCACAAACGCCCCGGAGGGGTTAATGAGATAGCGGGTCTTGGACGAGTCGAGACCGAGCGGTTCAATAATCGGATTGATGACGTGCTTCTTGAGATCCGCCTCAATCTGATCACGAGTCACGCCGGGGTGGTGCTGGGTGGAGATCACAATCGTGTTCAACTCGACAGCCTTACCGTTCTCGTAACCGATGGTGACCTGGGTCTTTCCATCAGGCCTCAAGTAGTCGATGAGACCGCTCTTGCGTGCCCTGGAGAGACCCTCCGCGAGGCGATGCGCGAGCCACAGCGGCATCGGCATAAAAGCGTCGGTCTCACGCGTGGCATAGCCAAACATGATGCCCTGGTCACCAGCGCCGAGTGAGTCGTAGGGGTCGGTGGAGGAGCCTTCACGCTGCTCGAGAGATTGGTTCACGCCGTGCGCGATATCGGGCGACTGCTGGCCAAGGGATAGATGCCAATCAAAGCCATCCGCATCGATGCCAAACGACTGCTCGGTATAACCAATCGAGCGCACGAGATCACGGACAACCTTCTCCACATCCACTTTTGCGGAGGAGGTGACCTCACCAGCGACGTGAATCATGTTCCCGGCACTGAGGGACTCGATCGCGCATCGCGATCCCTTGTCGCCGGCCAAGAAAGCATCGAGAAGTGCGTCGCTGATCTGATCGCACATCTTGTCGGGGTGACCTTCAGTCACTGATTCCGAAGAGAAATAACGCATGAGCCCTGCCTATCGGTCTTGCAGAACCTCCACGAGGCGGTCTGCGATGGAAGTTTTCGTTCCTTCGACCAACAGTGACTGCGGGCTCGCGTGAGAGAAAATTGTCACTGCCGTTTCGACGTTCCCAAAGCCTACCTCGTCTCCCACCTGGTTGAGAAGAATGACGTCCGCCTTCTTCGACGCAAGTTTGTCCCGGGCACGCGACTCACGCTCAGCTTGGTCAGTCGCGGTCTCGGCGGCAAAACCGACAAGAGTCTGGTGGTCACGCTTTAGCGCGCCGAGCTCAGCGAGGATATCTGGCGCCCGCACGAGCACAGGCGCCCAGCTCTCCCCCTCATCGCGCTTGCTGATTTTCGAACTGGAGACGTTCTCGGGAACCCAGTCCGCGACCGCAGCAGCCATGATGATGACGTCCGCCTCCGGCGCATGCGAAAGCATGGCCTCTCGCATTAGGGCAGCAGTGCCAGCAGGAACGCTCTCAACTCCTCGGGGCACGGGGACTTCCAAGTGGGCGTGCACCAGGGTTACGACGGCCCCCTGCTGCAGAGCCGCCCGCGCGATGGCAACGCCCATCGCGCCGGTAGAACGGTTTCCGATGAACCGCACCGGATCGAGAGCTTCTCTCGTACCACCGGCGGAGATTAGGACCTTCCGACCAGCCCAGGCCTGAGGGCGAAGAAGTTCGAAGGCACGTGCGGCGATGTCCTCAGGCTCCGCCATGCGGCCCACACCGCTATCTCCTCCAGTCAGTTCGCCCGCGGCGGGGCCGACCAGGTGAACACCGCGGCCAATGAGAGTCTCAACGTTGTGCACAACGGCAGCGTTTCCCCACATTTCGGTGTGCATCGCCGGTGCAATCAACAGAGGGGCTTTGCTTGCCAACACTGTGGTGCCGAGGAGGTCACCGGCAAACCCGCCGGCCAACTGCGCCAGGGCGTGTGCTGTCGCCGGTGCGATGATGACCAGATCCGCGCTCTGGCCCAGTGCCACATGGCGAACCTCGGCGACGCCATCGAATAGACCGGTATGAACTGGGTTTCTGGAGATTGCCTCCCAGGTGGGCAGGCCAACAAACTTGAGCGCTGAGGCGGTCGGAATCACTGTGACGTGAGCGCCGCCGCGGACTAGTTCACGAACAAGCGTGACCGCCTTATACGCTGCGATACCACCGGTGACCCCCACGACTATCGAAGGGGGTTTCATCGCCTGATCGGCGTGTGACATGGGCTCAGGCAGTCGCGCGGTGGAGAACGAGCTTGCCCTCGTTGATTTCACGAAGGGCAATGCTGAGGGACTTCTCGTCCATGGTCGAGGGCACCAGGGGGCCGACGTGGTCATAGAGGTTGCCATCGCCGAGGTCGGAGTAGTACTCGTTGATCTGGCGCGCACGCTTCGAAGCAAAGATAACCAGCTGGTACTTCGAGTCCACAGTGGTCAACAGTTCATCAATGGGGGGCCTAATGATTCCGTCGCGGTGCAGGGACATACTCACTCCTTGTTGGGCGCCGTCGAAGTCGACGCAATCACTAAGTCTACGATGCTTTCGCCCACAGCGTCCACGCGGTCGTTAACAACGGTGTGGTCGCACTCCCCCGAAGCCGCGAGCTCCGACCGGGCAGTAGCGAGCCGGACAGCTCGCTCTGCATCATTCTCGGTGCCACGACTAGTCAACCGTCGCTCGAGCTCATCAAAACTCGGAGGAGCAACGAAGATACTGAGTGCGCTCTTCATCGCCCGTTTGACCTGCCTGGCGCCTTGAATGTCTATCTCGAGAATGACGTTTAATCCCGCGTCCATCTGCTCTTCGACCGCTTCTCGGGGTGTTCCATATCTGTGCTGGCCGTGAACGCTTGCCCACTCAAGAAGCTCTCCATCTCTCACCAATTGGTCGAAGCGTTGATCGGTCACGAAGAAGTAGTGAATGCCCTCGCTCTCACCGGCCCGCGGCGCTCTCGTTGTTGCTGAGATGCTCACGACAAACCGCGGGTCGTGCTCGGTAATCCAGGAGACGATTGTGCCTTTGCCCACCCCAGAAGGGCCCACCAAGACCACGAGCTGGCCTCTCGAGTGGGCGAAGTAGTGCCGATGTAACGCGACGACTTCCCGTCGCAGGAGAGAGCGCTGGCGAACACGTAAACCGCCGAGCGTGGCTCGGGGGTTGATCTCCAAGCGCTCGAGTAGCCGCGCGGCCTTCGTCACACCAAATCCTGGAATCGAGCGCAGAAACCACTCCACCCGCAGGCCTGCAAGAACCGGTTCGCACTCGGTCTCCCCCGCTTTGTCAAAGAGTTCAATGAGCGGGTGCCGACCGGCCGAAATCTCTGCTTTCAGCTTGGCCCGTGCGCTTCGCAGCGCGGCGCCCTTGGCTGAGAGAGCCTTTGCGTCGAACGCAGTCACGCGGAGCCCACCTCGGAGAGAGCTTGTTCAATCGCCTGGGCAAACCCATCAGGGCCCGCCTCGAGAACCGATCTGGCGACCACAGGGATAACGTGGCGAGTGCCAGGGAAATCGCCACGAGCGGAACGGAGTGCCGCTCCCTGAGCGCCATAACCAGGCGCGAGAACGGGCATACCGGGATGCCCTCCAAGCTCAACGCCGAGCGCGCCAAGGTCTACTGTCGCACCGACCACGACGCCATAGTTCTCCGGATTGGCGCCCTTGGCACTAACCCACCCGTGCAGGTCATGCACAACCCCGCCTGCGACGGTGTGGCCGTCATGGCGTCGCGCGCTCTGCGTCACACGAGCCTCGGGGTTTGATGTCGCTGCCAGAACAAAGATGCCCTTGTCGTGGGTATGCGCGCGCTCCAGCGCGGGCTCCAGTGCGCCGAGACCCTGGTAGGGCACCACGGTAAGGGCATCCACCTCAAAATCAGAGCCTGGGCGCAACCAGGCATCGGCGTAGCCCTGCATTGTGGACCCAATGTCACCGCGCTTGGCATCACCAATCACCAGAAGTCCGGCCTGACGCAGAGAACCCAACACAGCAGACAGGACACTCATGCCGGCGACTCCAGCGCGCTCAAAGAGAGCAACCTGAGGCTTGACCACCTCAACTCCGGAGGATTCCACTATCTCGCCGACGAGGCGCGACCAGCTCTCGAGGCCACCAGTGGTGTCCCCGAAGCCCCACGACTCGAGAAGGGCGGGGTGAGGATCAATTCCCACGCAGAGCGCAGGACCAGAGCCGGTCAGGGCTTCGAGCCTGCTCGCATAGGACATCAGAGAGCCCTCGCCGCCGCATACTCTTGGAGGCTTGTCACACTCGGTGTCTCCGGACGATCCTCGAGGGAGGCAACAGCGGCACCAACCTGGGCGATGGTGGTGAACAACGCCTTGTCAGCGGCCACGGTTGCTGTCCGAATTTCGTAACCATCAGCACGGGCGCTTCGTCCCCGTGGAGTGTTGATGACGATATCAATCTCGCCCTTTGCGATGAGCTCAACGATGCTCGGCCCCTGATTCGCGCCGTCAACATCAGTGTGTTTGCGGACCACGCGGGCGGCAATGCCATATCGCGCAAGGGTTTCCGCGGTGCCCTCAGTGGCGATAATCGAAAAGCCGAGTTGACTGAGTCGCAGAACCGGCAAGACCACACTGCGCTTGTCTTTATCCGCCACCGAGACGAACACTGTGCCCGAGCGAGGCAAGCCGCCGTAGGCGGCGTCCTGGCTCTTGGCAAAAGCTCTGGGGAATGTCGTATCAATGCCCATGACCTCGCCGGTGGAGCGCATTTCTGGGCCCAGGATGGAATCGACAATCTCTCCCGCAGGGGTCCGGAACCGCTTGAAGGGCAAAACCGCCTCTTTCACCGCAATGGGCGCATCGAGAGGAACGACGCGGCCATCTTTTTCGGGCAGTTCCCCAGAGGCGATCAGTTGATCGATAGTAGAACCAGCCATTACCAGCGCTGCCGCACGGGCCAGTTGAATACCCAGTGCCTTGGAGACGAACGGGACCGTCCGACTGGCTCGCGGGTTCGCCTCAAGAACATAGAGAACCCCCGCCGCCACTGCGAACTGGACGTTGATTAGACCCCGGACGCCTATGCCCTTAGCCAGAAGCTCCACAGCGTCACACACCTCGTCGACAATCGTGCGGCCGAGCGTCACTGGTGGCAGGGTGCAGGCTGAGTCTCCCGAGTGGATACCTGCTTCTTCAATGTGTTCCATCACCCCGCCGATATAGAGGCGCTTGCCGTCATAGATGGCATCAACATCAATCTCCACAGCATCGTCGAGGAATCTGTCCACCAACAGAGGTGCGTCCTCGCCGACGATGGCGAACTCCTTGATGCGGCGGAAGTAGTCGACCATGCTCTCCTGGTCATAGACGATTTCCATACCTCGCCCACCGAGCACATAGCTTGGTCGCACCAGCACCGGGAAACCGATATCCGCAGCAATTGCCCTCGCCCCCTCGAGCGTCGTTGCCGTGCCGTTCTTCGGAGCGATAAGACCCGCTTCGCCGAGAATACGGGCGAAAGACCCGCGCTCTTCTGCCAGATCAATAGCATCCGGCGTTGTTCCCAGAATAGGAACACCCGCGGCCTTGAGGCCCTGGGCTAGACCCAATGCCGTTTGGCCTCCCAGTTGGACGAGAACGCCCAGCAACTCGCCCCGGGAGGACTCCTGGTGGATGACTTCAAGGACATCCTCCAGCGTCAAAGGTTCGAAGTAGAGCCGGTCGCTGGTGTCGTAGTCGGTCGAGACCGTCTCCGGGTTGCAGTTGATCATGATGGTCTCGTATCCGGCATCCGCCAGGGCAAACGCCGCGTGAACACAGGAGTAATCGAACTCAATGCCTTGGCCAATGCGGTTCGGGCCAGAGCCCAAGATGACGATCTTCTGACGGTCAGACACAGTGACCTCTGACTCCAGGTCGTAGCTGGAGTAGTGGTAAGGGGTGAGCGCGGGGAACTCGCCAGCACAGGTGTCCACGGTTTTGAAGACTGGGCGAATGCCCTCGGAGTAGCGCTGGGCGCGCACTTCGTGCTCAACCAAGCCCCTGAGCTCAGCAATCTGGCTGTCACTGAGTCCGTGCTCTTTTGCATAGAGCAGCACGTCCGTGCCGAGCTCTGACGCTTTGGCGACCTCCTCGGCTACCTCGTTGATTAGTGCAATCTGATCGAGGAACCAGGGGTCGATGCCCGTGGCGTCGAAGAGCTCTTCGATCGTTGCACCGGCGCGCAGAGCCTGCTGAACCGTCACGATCCGACCATCGGTGGGCATCTTCGCCTTCTCGATGAGTTCCTTCTTGTTAAGCCCCTGCGTTCCCCAGTGGAACGAGCTCCCCCGCTGTTCAAGAGAGCGAAGCGCCTTATTGAGTGCCTGGGAGAAATTCCGCCCGAGGGCCATAGCTTCGCCAACGGACTTCATGGTGGTCGTGAGCTGACGATCAGCTAGTGGGAACTTCTCAAACGCAAAGCGCGGCACCTTCACCACGACATAGTCCAATGTTGGCTCGAAGGAGGCCGGTGTGACCCGCGTGATGTCGTTGGGTATCTCGTCGAGGCGATATCCCAGCGCCAGCTTCGCCGCGATCTTGGCAATCGGAAAGCCGGTCGCCTTGGAGGCCAAAGCCGAGCTTCTGGAGACTCGAGGGTTCATTTCAATCACGATGATGCGCCCGGTCTCGGGGTTCACCGCGAACTGAATGTTGCACCCGCCAGTATCAACACCGACCAGACGAATGACCGTGATCCCGATGTCTCTGAGGCGCTGGTACTCACGGTCTGTGAGGGTTAGAGCCGGTGCGACTGTGATCGAATCACCCGTGTGGACGCCTACTGGGTCGACATTCTCAATGGAGCAGACCACCACGGTGTTGTCCGCCGCGTCCCGCATGAGTTCGAGCTCATACTCTTTCCACCCCAGAATCGACTCTTCCAACAGAACCTCGGTGGTGGGGCTTTGATGGAGACCGTCGGTGACCATCCGAATCAGCTCATCACGGTTGTGAGCGAAACCCGAACCAAGACCACCCATCGTGAATGACGGCCGAATGACCAGGGGGTAACCAAGGTCTTCGGCATACTCGATCGCATTCTCCACCGTGGTGGCGATATAGCTTTTTGCCACGTCAGCGCCCGCCTCAATCACGAGATCCTTGAAAATCTGGCGATCTTCGCCGCGCTGGATGGCCTCGAACGAGGCCCCAATCAGTTCCACGTCGTACTTCTGAAGGATCCCCTCGTTGTGAAGCGCCATGGCGGCATTGAGAGCGGTTTGGCCACCGAGCGTCGGCAGGATCGCATCGGGCCGTTCCTTCTTGATGATCGCTTCGAGCACTGCAGTGGTGATGGGCTCGATGTATGTCTGGTCTGCGAAACCAGGGTCCGTCATAATCGTCGCAGGGTTGGAATTCACGAGGATTACCCGCACACCCTCTTCGCGCAGCACGCGGCAGGCTTGCGTGCCAGAGTAGTCGAATTCAGCAGCCTGGCCAATCACAATCGGCCCCGATCCGATAACGAGGACGCTAGAGATGTCTGAACGCTTGGGCATTAGGCCGCGCTTCCGGTAGTGGGGGTCATGTGCGCTTCGACCATGTCTTTGAACCGGTCGAAGAGGTAGGTGCTGTCGTGGGGGCCAGCAGCGGCCTCGGGGTGATACTGAACTGAGAACGCGGGGATATCGAGTGCCCGGATGCCCTCAACGACTTGGTCGTTCAGGCTGATGTGGCTGACTTCGACTCGTCCAAAGCCCTCGGGCGACTCCACCACGCCCTCGCGGGGTGCGTCAACGGCGAAGCCGTGGTTCTGGGCCGTAATTTCAATGTGGCCGGTGGCCTTGTCCACCACCGGCTGGTTTATTCCTCGGTGCCCGTATTTGAGCTTGTAGGTGGGAAACCCCAGCGCTCGACCGAGGAGTTGGTTACCAAAGCAGATTCCAAAGAAGGGCAAGCCCGATCGAAGGGCGCTCTGCAAGAGACCAACCTGCGCGTCACTGGCCGCAGGATCACCGGGGCCATTGGAGTAGAACAAGGCAACGGGATCAATCGCCTGGACATCCGCGAAGCTTGAGTCGGCGGGCAGGACGTGAACCCGGAATCCTCTGGCCGCCAGGTGGTGGACGGTCGACTCCTTGATGCCCAAGTCGATCACCGCAAGATTTCCCAGTGGTGTCCCGACAGGGTCCACCACGCGCACTTCGCCAACGCTGACCAGGGTCGAGAGATTGCGCCCCGCCATTGACTCCTGGTTCACCACGCGGGAGAGCTGCTCGGCAGGTGGGAGGGCATAGGCCTCCCCGCTAAAAATCCCCCCACGCATGACGCCCGCTTCGCGCAAAACCAACGTGATGGCCCTCGTGTCCACACCGGAAATCCCGACAATCTGCTGCGCTTCCAACTCATCGTCCAGGCTCCGGACAGAGCGAAAATTCGAAGGCCTTCTCGCAGGGTCCCTCACCACAAACCCCTCGACCCAAATTTGGCGTGACTCTGGGTCCTCGTCGTTGATTCCCGTGTTGCCGATGTGGGGGGCAGTCATCACAACGATCTGACCGGCGTAACTGGGGTCGGTGAGGGTCTCTTGGTAGCCCGTCATTCCCGTCTGAAAGACCACCTCACCCAACGTCTCGCCTGTGGCTCCCCAGGCCTTCCCTTCGTAGCGGTGACCGTCTTCTAGAACGAGAACTGCACGACCTTGGTTCACTTGGTTCCTCTCCCCACACGCCCGAGGGCATCAATAAAGATTCCTGCATCGCCATCGACAATCCGGAAATAGCTATCCACATCCCGACCGGCAAGTCTCCAGCGCACCATCGCAAGACCGTCTGATTCGACTACTCGGTCAATGGTCCACGTTGCTCTGCCTGCTTCGAGTCCCTCTGCGGGGAATACCACAGCGTCCTCACCAGGAATCCGAACAACCAGACCTTCCGAATGCACAGCGAGGCGGGCTTTGGCCCGATAGCTTAGGGGCCCAGCGGCGACTCTCTGCAGGGGGTCCCCCGCTTCAGTGGTCGCCACGTAGAGGGCGTCGATGACAAAGTCGGCCGCACTTGCGGGGACATCACGCATAAGCGCTTCAGCCTCGCCCCGATACCGGACAACTCGCCGGCGCCATCCCCAGAGTGCGAGCCCCAGGCTCAACACCATCAGCGCAATCATCATCGAACCGGCGATTTCTTGGGTCATTGGGGCCCTCCCGCGCTCACCACGTGGGCCTCAACAAGCTCGCCGCCGATCACAGTGGCAACGCCGTAGTGGAAGGTAAACATCACTCGACCAGGCAGAGCGTTATCTGGGTAAGGGTTATTCGAGCTCAGGCTCCCCCTGGGGCCCAGAGACATCGTCGAATGGTCCACCAGAGTGAGATGCGCCGGGGATCCAATCGCCAGCGGAGCGTCGTAACCTGCGAGCGACCCGATAGTCGCAGGAGCACTCGAGAGCACTCGCGCCACATCAGACCAGGCCATCAACCCTGGCTTGACCAGAGTCTCAATCACGACCGGTAGGGCCATTTCCAGGCCCAACATTCCAAAGGCTGCCTCGCCAAAGGCGCACTCCTTGGACTCACTGGGGTGAGGTGCGTGGTCTGTGGCAACGATGTCGATGATTCCCTCCGCGAGGGCTTCTCGGAGGGCAATGGTGTCCTCGGTGGTGCGCAGTGGCGGATTGACCTTGAAGAGAGGGTCAAAGCCACTAACGAGGTCCTCTGTGAGAAGCAGGTGATGGGGGGTGACCTCTGCTGTGACAGCAATTCCCCGCTTCTTGGCCCACCGGATGACATCCACAGAGCCAGCGGTGGAGAGGTGACAGACGTGCAGCCTGGCGCCGACATATTCCGCCAGGAGGACATCCCTGGCGATAATGCTCTCCTCGGCAACGCCCGGCCAGCCAGTCAAACCAAGCCGGGAGGACAGTGCCCCCTCGTTCATCTGAGAATCGATAGTGAGTCTTGGATCCTGGGCATGCTGAGCAACCACGGCTCCCAACGCCTTGGCCTGCTCGAGAGCGCGGCGCATGACCAGCGAATCATGGACACATTTCCCATCGTCGGAAAAAACCCGAACGGCGCCACTGCCGGCAGCCATTGCTGCCATGGCCGAGAGTTCTTCACCGGCAAGGCTTTTGGTAATCGCTCCCACCGGACGCACCGTCACATAACCGGCCTCACGGCCCATTCTCGCAACAGCATCGGTGATGCCTGGAGTGTCAGCAACAGGGTCGGTGTTGGCCATGGCGTGGACTGCTGTAAACCCTCCGAGGGCAGCGGATTGTGAGCCGGACAGTATGGTCTCGGCTTGTTCAAGGCCTGGCTGGCGCAGATGCGTGTGGAGGTCGACCAGGCCGGGCAGTGCCACAAGCCCACTGGCGTCCACTGCAACGGTGCCCTTCTTGCCCACCACATCCTTGGGGTCCACGAAGTGTCCATCGCGAATAGCCACATCGGCCCGGCCTCCAGTGGCAAGCTCGGCGCCTGAAATCAGATAACTCGTCATGCCTCGCTCCCCCGAAGTTCATAGAGCGCAGCCATTCGCACAGACACACCATTTCGGACCTGGTCGAGGATCACCGAGCGTGACGAGTCGGCGACCTGCGAGGCGATCTCGACGCCTCGGTTCATCGGTCCCGGGTGCATCACGATGCTGGAAGCTGGAAGACGGTTGGCCCGACCCACACTCAGCGAATAGTTGCGCACGTAGTCCTTATGGCTAATCAGAGAGCCATCGCCCATTCTCTCGCGTTGGACCCGCAACATCATGACGGCATCCGGCCCGGCGTCGATGGCGTGATCAAGATCGTGGGTGTGTGCCACCGGCCAGTCCTCAACCCTCTGGGGCATGAGTGCGGGCGGGGCAACAAGTGTGACCGAGGCGCCGAGGGTGGTCAGAAGGAAGACGTTGGAGCGTGCCACGCGCGAGTGGACGATGTCTCCCACAATCACAACCGACAGTCCGGTGAGTAGCTCTCCCCTTGGCTCAGAATGGAATCGTTGGCGCAGTGTCATCGCGTCGAGAAGCGCCTGGGTGGGGTGCTCGTGCGCGCCATCGCCAGCGTTGATGATGCTGGAGCCCACCCAACCTGAGTGGGCGAGGGTTGCGGCGGCACCCGATGCCGGGTGGCGAATCACAATGATGTCGGCTCCCATCGCCTCCAGTGTCTGGGCCGTGTCCTTGAGGCTCTCGCCTTTCGAGACGCTCGAGCCCTGGACCTGGAAGGTCATGATGTCCGCGGAGAGCCTCTGCGCAGCGGCCTCGAAGGAAAGCCGGGTTCTGGTCGAATCTTCGAAGAACAGGTTGACCATCGTGACACCCCGGAGAGTCGGGAGTTTGGGAACCTGGCGGTTTGCAACCGACTGGAATTCCTCTGCGGTGTCGAGGAGGGTCAGTGCCTGATCAACATCGAGGTCCCTGGTGGAGAGCAAATGTTTCACTCGACCACCTGCACTTCTTCGGCGCCATCGATCTCGCGCAACTTCACACTGATGCGCTCACCGTGGTGCGTGGGGAGGTTCTTTCCAACATGGTCGGCTCGGATCGGGAGCTCTCGGTGGCCACGGTCAACGAGGACTGCAAGGCGCACCAGGCGCGGCCGCCCGATTGCGGTGAGTGCGTCGAGAGCGGCCCGCACTGTCCGCCCGCTGTAGAGAACATCGTCAACTAGGACCACAACCCGGCCGTCGATTCCGCCATCTGGAACTTCCGTCGGCGCTGGGGTTCTGTGCCCGCCGGTCGAGAGATCGTCGCGATACATCGTCACATCGAGAGATCCCGCGGGAACCGCAATGCCCGCTATGTCTGAGATGTAGGCGGCCAGTCGATGCGCGAGGACGACGCCTCTGGTGGGAACACCGAGGAGGACAAGATCAGAAGTCTCGGGAGAAGCCTCGATGATTTCGTGAGCGATACGCCGAAGAGTTCGGTCGATATCTGACTCCGAGAGAACTGCACGCGCAGTCATCGAGCCCTCCTTCCGCGCCTCACAGGACGCTGGTTAAAGCAGGTCGTACGTCATCACTGTAGCGCACCTGGCGCCAGGCGCGCTAGGAGGTTGCGTGTGTCTGCGCGATAGAGGCAAGAATCCCGTGCACAAAACCACCCGATGCTTCTGTGCTGAGCTCCCCAGCCATTGCTACCGCCTCGGAAATCGCCACGGCGGAGGGAACCTCAGGGTTGTGGAGGATTTCCCACGCGGCAAGCCTGAGCAGTGCACGATCGACGCCAGGCATGCGATCTAGTGGCCAAGTCGTGCTGGTGCCAGAGAGCAAGGTGTCAATCTGGTCGCGGTGCTCGATCACTCCGCTGACAATCTGCCTGGCATAGTCCCAGCTAGAAGCCCGCTGTGGATCGCCGATGGCCTGCTCGGTCGCAGCGACCAGAGCATCCGCTAAGTCAACCTCGGCGACGTCCGCGCTAAAGAGAATGTCGAGTGCCCTGCGCCGCGCTTTGCGCCTGGCGCTCACTCGTCGGCCACGCGGCCCAGGTACTCGCCGGTTCTGGTGTCCACCTTTACCGTGGTGCCCTGCTCAACGAAGAGGGGAACCTGAATCTCGAATCCGGTCTCCAGTGTGGCGGGCTTAGTTCCACCCGTTGAGCGGTCGCCCTGCAGTCCTGGCTCGCTGTAGGTGATCAGCAGAGTCACCGAGGCAGGCAGGTCGATGTAGAGCGCTTCGCCCTCGTGCATGGCGATGGTCGCTGCTTGGTTGGAGAGCAAGAAGTTCGCAGCGTCCCCGACTACCACTTTCGGGACATTGACTTGCTCGTAACTGGCCTGATCCATGAACACGAAGTCGCTGCCATCCTCATAGAGGAAGGTGTAGTCACGACGGTCCACAGTGGCGAAGTCGATCTTGGTGCCCGCGTTGAAGGTCTTGTCGACGACCTTGGCGGAGCGGACATTCTTGAGCTTGGTCCGCACAAAAGCCCCACCCTTACCGGGCTTGACGTGCTGAAACTCCACCACAGCCCACAGCTGGCCGTCGAGGTTCAGCACGCTGCCATTCTTAATATCGTTCGTCGTGGCCATGGGGCTACCTTCCTAAGAGAGTCATCATCTGGGTCATTGCCAGCGTGTAGGAATCAGCACCGAAGCCCAGAATTACACCAGTGGCAACACCGGAGATCACAGAGCGGTGCCGGAACTCCTCGCGAGAGTGGGGATTGGACAGGTGAACCTCAATCAATGGAAGCCCAGCGCTTGTCACCATGGCACATGCGTCTCGGATGGCATACGAGTAGTGAGTGAACGCTGCGGGATTGATGATCACGCCCATGCGCGCATCCAGTGCTTCGTGGAGGAAGCCAATGAGCGTCGCCTCATCGTCCGTCTGCTCGAAGCGCAGCGCGACACCGTCTGGAGCTTCGGTACGGAGGCGTGACTCGATATCGGCAAGGCTCAAAGAGCCGTAAATTTCAGGCTCACGAGACCCCAAACGACCCAAATTTGGGCCATTAAGAATCAGGACACTGTTCACGCAGCAAGCCTACTGTGCGGACTGGCCAAGCTCGGCATATGCCGCAAACAGCATTGATTCATCGGGAATAGCAAGAACACGGGGCTTACCTACAGCATCCAGCACCACAAAGCGAAGCACACCACCGCGAGCCTTCTTGTCCTTCTGCATGGTGGCCAGAAGCGTCCGCCACCGATCCGCTGGATAGGTAGTAGGCAAACCCAGAGAGTTCAGGATGGATCGGTGGCGGTCCACGCTGTCGTCATCGAGACCAGCCACGAGACGCGACAGCTCGGCCGCGAAGACCATCCCGATCGACACCGCCACACCGTGGCGCCACTGGTAGCGCTCAGCGTGCTCGATCGCGTGGCCTAGCGTGTGCCCGTAGTTGAGAATCTCACGAAGCCCCTGCTCCATGAAGTCATCCCCCACCACCCGTGCCTTAACCGCAATGGCCCGTGCCAGTAGCTCTTCGAAGACCTCGCTTGCAGTGTCAATGGCGGCCGCTGGGTCGGCTTCAATCAGCTCCAATATCCGTGGGTCCGCGATGAATCCAGCCTTCACAATCTCCGCGAAACCTGCCTTCACCTCGTTCTCAGACAGGCCAGCGAGCACGTCAGGGTCAACAAGAACCGCGTTGGGGGCATAAAACGCTCCGACAAGGTTCTTTCCCTCTTGAGTGTTCACTCCCGTTTTGCCGCCGATAGCTGCATCCACAATGCCGAGCACGGTGGTCGGTATGTGCACAAGCGGAACTCCACGCAGCCAGGTTGCGGCGACAAAACCCGCAACATCGGTGGTCGCGCCACCGCCGAGGGAAACGATGACGTCGTTACGGTGAAAATCGAGTTGGCCGAGAATGCCCCAGCAGAAAGAGGCAACTTCGATGCGCTTCGCGCCCTCGGCGTCGGGCAACTCGGCGAGAAAAACCTGCTTTGTCTCTGAGAGTTCTGCTCGGAGAGCCTCAGCGATAGTCGCCAGCGCCGGCGCGTGGATAATCAGTACCTTGCTGGCATCGCCTGGCAGAAAGGATGCGGCATCGTGAATGACTCCACGTCGAACGACAATCGGATAGTCGCCCTGTTGCGAGTTTGACACAGTGATGGTCTCCGGGACACCAGCCATTAGACAGCCTCGCTCTTGATCCACTCAACGATGTTCTCAGCAACAGTATCGAGTGGGGTGGTCGAGGTGTCGAAAGTCGCAGTCGCCACTTCGTCGTACCACGCTGTCCTTGCCGCAACCAGGGACACCCAACTCTCAAGACCTCCGGTGAGCAGTGGGCGCTTGGAGGAGTTCAGCCGCGGTTCCACGGCCTCCGCGGTGATGGAGACAAGCGCCACTCGATGGGAGAGAAGGTCTGCTCTGGTGTCGGGGTTGATCACGGCACCGCCACCGAGTGCAACAACACCAGTGGTGTCCAAGGCCTCAACTACTGCGGCACGCTCTTTTTCACGGAAAGAGGCTTCACCCTCGGCGGCAAAGAGCGCAGGGATTGGGCCGTATCGACAAGCAACCAGGGCGTCGGTGTCAAGAAATTCGACGCCAAGGAGCTTGGAGACTCTTTTGCCCAGGCGCGTTTTTCCGGCAGCTGGTGGACCCACGAGGACCACAAGGGGTGCCGCCTTCGCCATTAGCGGTGTCTGACCGGGGCGATCGCCTCGGGAATCGAATCGAGGTAGCTAGTCAAGTTGCGTTTAATCTCTGCAAGTGAGTCCCCACCAAACTTCTCCACCAGGGCGTCTGCGAGAACCAGCATGACCATGGCCTCGGCGACAACACCGGCGGCAGGAACCGCGCACACGTCAGAGCGCTGGTGGTGAGCAACTGCTTCTTCGCCCGTCGTTGTGTCAATGGTACGAAGCGCACGGGGCACGGTTGAAATCGGCTTCATACCCGCACGGACTCGCAATACTCCGCCCGTGCTCATTCCGCCCTCGGTGCCACCCGCGCGATCACTCGTGCGGATAACCCCCTCGTCACTGGCAACGATTTCGTCATGAGCGAGGGAACCCCTGCGCCTGGTCGTGAGGAATCCATCGCCCACCTCAACGCCCTTGATGGCCTGGATGCCCATGAGAGCGCCAGCCAGCTTCGCATCAAGGCGTCGATCCCAGTGAACATAGGACCCAAGCCCTGGGGGCAAGCCGTAGGCGACAACTTCGACGACACCGCCGAGCGTGTCGCCCTCTTTGTGTGCGTCATCAACCTCTGCGACCATAAGCGCCGCCGTTTCTGGGTGTGCACAGCGTAAAGCGTCCTCGTCAAGCCTGGCAACATCGGAGGGTGTTGGCAATTCGACGTCCTCAGGGACAGCGACAGGACCGATAGCCACGGTGTGCGAGAGCACCTCAATACCAAGTTCGCGCAGGAAAGCTCGGGCAACTGCACCGAGCGCTACGCGGGCAGCTGTTTCGCGAGCGGAAGCGCGCTCCAGTACCGGCCGTGAATCGTCAAAACCGTACTTCTGCATGCCGGTAAGGTCGGCGTGACCTGGGCGGGGGCGGGTGAGCGCGGTGGCACGACCGCCCGTCAGCTCTTCCGCAGCCACGGGGTGCGGGCTCATAATGGTTTCCCATTTGGGCCACTCGGTATTGGCAATACGCAACGCAACGGGGCCGCCCTGACTAAGCCCGTGCCGGATGCCACCAGAAAGTGATACGTCGTCCGCCTCAAACTTCATGCGAGCGCCGCGGCCATAGCCAAGACGGCGTCTGGCAAGATCAGCCTGCACCATCTCCATAGTGATGGGCACGCCAGCGGGAAAGCCCTCGAGCAAAGCGATCAATTCGGGGCCGTGAGATTCACCCGCCGTTAGCCAACGCAACATGGTCTTATTCTTCCATGCCAAGCGCTCTCCCTACGACGCGGGCAGCCCCACGGAGCGCATCATCGAGCTCAAGACCGTATTCTCTGTGGGGAGTGGCTGCTCTCCGGTGCCCTGGACGAACCATCGGATCTGATGAAGTGCCTGATGAACCAGCATCGAGAGACCTGAAATGACCGTGGCGCCCTCCGCGAGCCACAAGGTGGCAGCTGGCGATGGCCATGGGTGATAAGCGACATCGAACAGCACGCTGTTCTTCACCAGCGCTGTTGCTGGCTGCAGAGGAAACTCAGCGCCTCCGGGCAGAGTGCTCACCACAAGTCCGGGGAAAGGCGCATCAGCCACGCGATCATGATGAATCATTGTGACCGTGGCTCCACAGCCGCGCAGAACGTCCGCGGTGGTTTCGGCCCGGGCCGCGTCGCGCACCACGAGGATAATCTGACGCGTTCCCCGCTGCGCCAGCGCATATCCCACGGCGCGCGCGGTGGCGCCAGCGCCAATAATCCAGGCGATCTCCGGCTCAACTCCAGCGTCGTCCAGAGCGCCACTGACACCCAGCGGATCAGTGTTGGTGAGCAGTGGACCATCTGGCCCGAACGCCACCGTGTTAGCAACACCCAAGACATCCACGACCGGTTCGCGGGCAGCCACGAGTCCGAGGATGCCCTCTTTGAGGGGCATGGTCAGCGAAAGACCCCTGGCGCCCTCCCTCAGCGCAGCAAACTCATCTGGCAACCCTGCGAGCGTGACCTCTCTGGCTCGGTAGTCCCAGTCGAGCCCTAGTGCACCGTAGGCAGCCTGGTGGAGAGTCGGTGAGAGCGAGTGGCTAATGGGTGAGCCCCACACTTCGGCCCAGGGCCTAGCAGAAGGCACCGTTCTCCTCACTAGCCCGACACCACTCGAGCCACTGATCTCTGGCGCGGTTGTGCTCGGCGTAGGTCTCAGAAAAAACGGTCTCGCCGGTTCGGAGATCGACCGAGACGAAATACAACCACGGTCCCTCGACCGGATTGATCGCCGCGTCAATAGCGAGCTCCCCGGGGAGAGAGATGGGGCCGGGGGGAAGTCCGGAAATCACGTAGGTGTTGTAGGGGTTTTCCTCATCAGCTCGGTCAGCATCCGAGGTTCCGGCACCGTCATAAAGTCCGGTCCAGTAGGTGACAGTGGCATCGGACTGAAGTGCCATTCCCACCTCAAGACGGTTCGTGAAAACCCTGGAAACCTTATAGAAGTCCTGCTCAAACCGCGCCTCGCGCTGAATCAGGCCGGCCATGGTTAACACCTCGTGCCAGTCTTCGGGCGCCACACCGCTGGCCTCAAGTCTGCTGACCATCTCGCGCACCATTTGGTCAACGATTTCACTGGCTGTGACACCGGGCTCAAAAGTGTAGGTGGCGGGGAAAAGGTAGCCCTCCAGCGTTCCGGTGGGACTGTCGATGCCATACGCCGCTGGGTCGGCCACAGCGTCCACGAAATCGGACGTCGGAAGGTCCGCAGCAACAGCCATAATCTCGATGGCTTGCTCCAGGGTCTTGCCCTCGGGGATGGTGAACTTCACCTCAAAGCGGTTTGCCGGATCCAGTAGAGCGGCAATCGCGGCCTCCCCCGACATCCCTGTCAGTAATCGATACGTGCCAGGTTGGAAAACAATCGTGGTGTCGGTGAGCAGAATCGAATAGACGGCTTCAAACGACGCGGTCACACCGGCCTCGGCCAGTTTCCGGGCGACGGTCTCCCCTATGTCGCCAGGGGCAACAACAATGTCAATGACCGGTTCCGCCCCCGAGCCCTCGAAATCGGCAACTTCCTCGGCGGCGAAATAGTCAACCACTCGAGTCCCGTATTCGTTCCAGAGAAGCCACACGCCAGAGCCACTCAACACCAGGACCAGGACTGCCACGATCGTGAAGACTGTCCTGCCACCGGATTGACGAGGCGGCTTCTGCTCGCGCAGCTCTCGCCGTGGCGGCGAAGCGACCCCAGAGTTCTGCGGTGTCAGAGGTGGCAGGGTGCTGAAAATACGATCGAAGTCGGCGTCATTAGTCATGGGCTCTCGGGTTATCTAGCACGTACCCGCCTGGCACCCCCTGACTGCGCTCTGAGTCCAATGTATGTTGCAAAAGGATAACAGCGGCAACCTGGTCCACGACCGAGCGATGTGATCGAGAGGACCGCCCCGCGCTGTGGAGCGCGCTGGTTGCTGAGACGGTACTCAAACGCTCGTCCACCATGCGAACTGGCGCCAAGCCAAGTGCCTCAATCTCTCGGGCAAAACCCTCTGCATCCTCGGTGGAGGGGGTCCTCTCACCTTGAAGATTGATGGGCAGGCCCACAACAATCTCGAGTGGCGAATATTCTCTTGCTAGCTCAGCGATCTCCACGAGCGCTGTTCCCCGCGCCATAGTCGCGACAGGCACTGCCATCGTGCCCTGTGGATCCGACCGGGCAACACCAACTCGAGCTTGACCAACGTCGATCCCCAGCCGGATGCCCTCCCGCACTAGGACTTCCCCAACTCCGCCACTACTGCTTCCAGCGCTGCTGGGAGAGAAGCTCCCTCAGGGCCGCCACCCTGGGCGAGACCGGGCTTACCGCCACCGCCACCGCCCATGATGGTTGATGCGGTCTTCACGAGATTGCCCGCGTGGACACCGGCGGTAACGCCGGCTGGGTTTGCTGCGACCACGATGGTTCCTCTGCCCTCAGCAACCGAACCCAGCACCACCGCTGCCGGAGCATCACCAAGGCCGGAGAGAACGCTAGTCGCCAAAACGCGAATGTCATCGGCGCCGAGGCTCTCAGAGAGCACTTCGGCAACGACGGAGACACCGGCACGATCGGTCGCGCTCTTTATCAGCGCGGGAGCCAGAGCTCCCGTTGCTGCCTGAGCAGTTTTTGCGACCTGACGCTCCAGTGTCTTCACCTGACCGAGAAGGTCTTCGATGCGGCCGGGCAACTCTTCCCGCGGAGTCTTCAAGAGCTGGGTCAGCCGTCGAACAATCGACTTCTCCACAGAGAAGTCTGCAACCGCGGCGCTTCCGACAAGGGCCTCAATGCGCCGAGCGGTCGAGCTCACCGAGGACTCTCCGAGAAGCGTCACCACGCCAATCTGAGAGGAGCGGCCCACGTGGGTTCCAGCACAGAGTTCTCTCGACCATGGGCCACCAATGTCGACCATACGAACGACGTCGCCGTATTTTTCTCCAAACAGTGCCATTGCTCCGGCAGCTTTTGCTTCGGCGACAGGAAGAATCTTTGTCGAGACCTCCAAGTCATCCCGGATCGCGTTGTTCGTGATCTCTGAGATTCCCGACTGCGCGTCTTCAGAGAGGGCTTGGTTCCACGAAAAGTCGAGTCGCATATAGCCGGGGCGATTCAGCGAACCGGCCTGGGTTGCGTTCGGGCCAAGGGTGTCCCGAAGCGCTGCGTGAATCAAGTGGGTTGCTGAGTGAGCGCGAGCGCCTTCGTAACGGGTGACGGGGTCAACAACGGCCTTTACGGCGTCGCCGACACCAATCTCTCCCTCGGCAATGGTCACGGTGTGGCTAATCAAACCCGGGACTGGTTTTTGAACATCGGAGACCACAGCGCGGAATCCTGGCCCTTCAAGGACACCTTGGTCTGAAACCTGGCCACCCGACTCCGCATAGAGGGGTGTTTCAGCAAGAATCACCTCGACGACCTGGCTCGCGCCTGCCCGGTTGACCGATTCTCCGTCAACCAGAAGACCCAGCACCGTCGACTCGAGCTCGAGGAGTTCATAGCCGGCAAACACCGTCTCTCCCGAAGCCCTGAACTCGCCATAGACAGACACATCCGCTCGGATACTCTTCTTGGACTTAGCGTCTGTCTTTGCGCGGTCGCGTTGCGCCAACATCAGGGTGTCAAACGCCTCGCGGTCAACGCTAAGGCCGGCTTCAGCGGCCATTTCCAGAGTGAGATCAATCGGGAAACCGTAGGTGTCGTGAAGCAAGAACGCAGTGTCACCAGAGAGTGATTTTTCGCCCTTGGCAGAGGTGTCAGCCACAGCGAGGTCGACGATGCTGGTGCCTGCCTCCAAAGTTTTGAGGAATGACTCCTCTTCGGCGATTGCCAGCTGGCTGACCCGAGAGAACTCTGTGGCCACATCCGGGTAGCTCGCGGACATAGCGTCCCTGGAGGCTTGGAAGAGCTCCGGGAAACTTGCGTCGTGGTAACCCAGAAGGCGCATAGAGCGAACACTTCGACGCAGCAGGCGCCTCAACACGTATCCACGGCCATCGTTTGCGGGCACAACGCCATCGGTCATCAACATCACAGCAGAGCGGATGTGGTCAGCAATGACTCGCATTCGCACATCGTCGTCGACGTTTGCCCCGTAGCGACGGCCCGAGAGCTCGCCTGCCTTGTCGAGAACAGGCCGGACCTGATCGATTTCATACATGTTGGCAACGCCCTGCTTGAGGAAAGCGACGCGCTCCATGCCCATACCGGTATCGATGTTCTTTTGGGGCAGTTCGCCAACGATGTCGAAGTCGACTTTGCTGCGCACATTGTCGATCAGGTACTGCATGAACACGAGGTTCCAGATTTCTATGTACCGGGTGTCATCAACGGCCGGGCCGCCATCTGGCCCGTACTGGGGCCCACGGTCAAAGTAGATCTCGGAACAGGGACCCGCTGGTCCAGGTTGGCCCGTCGACCAGTAGTTGTCTTCACGCCCCATGCGCTGAATGCGGGTATCGGGCAACCCTGCAACAGATTTCCAGATACCGGCGGCCTCATCGTCGTCTTCATAGACGGTCACCCACAGCTTGCTCTCGTCAAAGCCAAGACCGCCATCCGACTCTGACATCGTGAGCAGCTCCCACGCGAACTCGATGGCTCCCTGCTTGAAATAGTCCCCGAACGAAAAGTTTCCATTCATCTGGAAGAAGGTTCCGTGACGGGTGGTTTTCCCGACCTCTTCAATGTCAAGGGTGCGAATACATTTCTGCACGCTCGTTGCCCGGGGGTAGGGCGCTGGGACCACACCGGTCAAATACGGGATGAAGGGAACCATTCCCGCAACGGTGAACATCAGCGTCGGATCATCGCTCACCAGAGATGCAGAGGGCACCACCGTGTGGCCGCGGTCTCCGAAGTAGGTGAGCCAACGGCGCTGAATGTCTGCGGTTTCCATGAATCCCTCTTCTAGCTGCGCTGACTCAACCGCGGTACGACTGCTTGAAACCCTCGACAAAGGAGGACAGCGTGGCACGGGCGCGGCCGAAGAACTCGCGACCCTGGGGGGTCTGGTTGACCACATGCGCAAGCACGAAACCGGCTATGACGCCAACAAGAGCGGTAATGAACCGACCCACATGTCCTCCTTCATCATCCTCACCCAGGCCCGAAAACCACTGTGGTGGGGAAGCGTAAGCTCCCCCACCACAGTAGAGGTTTTCTAGCGGGCCGCGTAGTACTCGACGACCAGCTGCACTTCACAGGTCACGGGGACCTCTGCGCGCTTGGGTCGACGAACCAAAACGGTCTGCAGCTTGTCCAACTCGACCTCAATGTACGAGGGGGTTGGGGGAAGCACATCGACGTGACCACCAGCGGCGGCAACCTGGAAAGGCTCCGTCTCCTCGCTGCGAGGCTTGACGTGGATCATTTGGCCAGGCTTCACGCGGAATGAAGGACGGTCAACCAACTCACCGTTGACCAAGATGTGGCGGTGAACGACCATCTGACGTGCCTGAGCCATGGTGCGAGCAAATCCGGAGCGCAAGACAAGCGCATCGAGTCGCATTTCGAGAAGCTCGACCAGGTTCTCACCGGTGAGGCCCTGGCTCTTGCGGGCCTCTTCGAAGACGCGACGCAGCTGTGCTTCGCGGATGCCGTACTGGGCTCTCAGGCGCTGCTTCTCACGAAGACGGACAGCGTAGTCACTGTCGGTCTTGCGCTTGGTACGACCGTGCTCACCGGGAGCGTAGGGGCGCTTTTCTAAGTACTTGGCTGCCTTGGGTGTAAGGGGAATACCCAGCGCCCGGGACAGTCTGGTCTTGCTTCTGGTACGTGAACGAGTTGACACGAAAAATTTCTCCTAGATACGTGGTTGGCGCCTAACGCCTGAGACATAACAAGTGAGGGAATTGGCGGAGGGGCCGCGGCTACAGCGTGCCCTTCGCAGATCAGAAACGCGCAGCCGCACGGTTATCTGGTCTGTGACCAGCAATAACGGTAGCACAATTACTCTTCTGTGCTCGATGGTGCTGTGGTGCCATCGAGGATGGCACGAATTGCAGCCTGACGCTTGGCGAGTTCGCCCTCGAAACCCCTGGAACCTGGCTTATAGAACGAGGCCCCCTGTACTGCCGTGGGGGCGTAAGCCTGGGCAACAATTCCAGCGTCAGCGTCGTGGGGATAGAGATAGCCGCGACCGTGGCCCAGCCCCTCAGCGCCCGCGTAGTGAGTGTCCCGCAGATGCGCTGGTACCTCACCAAGTAGGCCTGCCCGAATACTGGACTGCGCCTCATTAATTGCCAAATAAGCGCGGTTGGATTTTGGGGCGAGGGCAAGATAGATAGTGGCCTCGGCGAGGGGAATTCTGCCCTCTGGCATTCCGATTAATGCCACCGCCTGAGCCGCGTCTACCGCGATTGACAGTGCTGTGCGATCAGCCAACCCAACATCCTCCGAGGCCAAGATGATGAGACGCCTCGCGATGAATCGGGGGTCCTCCCCCGCCTCGATCATCCGAGCGAGATAGTGCAGAGCCGCATCGGCGTCACTGCCTCGCACCGACTTGATAAACGCACTGACCACGTCATAGTGCGCATCCCCATCGCGGTCGTAGCGGACCATCGCTCGGTCCACCGCCAAGGCCACGTGCTCCGCGCTGATTCGTCGTGATTCGTCGGAACCAGAGGCCACCATCGCGGCTGCTTCGAGTGAGCCGAGCGCCTTTCTGGCGTCTCCACCAGAGAGCCTGACAAGCAGCTCAATGGCTTCCGGGCCAACCTCGAAGGCTCCAGCCAAACCCTGAGGGTGAGCGATAGCCCTAGCCAGGACGTTCTCAATGTCGTGGGGCTCCAATGAGGAGAGCGTCACCACAATCGAGCGGCTCAGAAGCGGGGAAATAACGGAGAACGAGGGGTTTTCCGTGGTTGCCGCCACCAAGACAATGACCCCGTTCTCAACCCCCGGTAACAGCGCGTCCTGCTGGGCCTTCGAGAACCGATGAATCTCATCGAGGAAGAGAACCGGGGCCACACCGGTGGTGTCGCCGATTGCTCGAGCATTGGCGAGCACGTCGCGCACATCTTTAACACCCGCTGTCACAGCGGAGAGTTCGACGAACTCTCGCCCGGAAGATCGGGCAATGACGCTGGCGATCGTGGTCTTACCCGTACCCGGAGGGCCCCAGAGAAGTACGGAGCTGGCGGATCCGCGATGTGACGGGTCAGCCAGCGCTCTCAGCGGTCCACCGGCCACCAAGGCGCGGTCTTGGCCAATCACGTCATCAAGGGTCTGCGGACGCAAAGCAACCGCCAGCGGTAGCGGTGCTTTCCACAAACTCTCCTGGACCATAAGGCCATGCTAGTCAAGGCCCTCCCGTGGGCCATCTAGGATGGGGATGTTTGGAACCAATCCTTCTGAGGGAGTCCTTGTGGCCAGTGACAATCGCGCAAAGCGTGACCAGCTTCGCGTCTACCAAGCCCGCCAAGTTCTCCAGGCTTCCAAAAAGAGCAGATTGCGCAAAGACCAGTGGCTCTCAATCGGCGGAGCCCTCGTAGCCGTAACGCTCGCCTCTCTCGCAGTCTTTGGCTATGTAACGCTCGGCCCCGGCGCCCCTGCGAAGGCACCAGATATAGCGATTAGTGAGAACCGCGAGTGGACTGGCGAAATCATGTTTGGCGACATTGAGGTCGGAATAGTTCTCGATGGCATCAACGCTCCCCAGGCAACTGCAAACTTCGTCGATCTGGCGACCAAGGGTTTCTATGACGGCGTAAGTTGTCACAGCCTGAGCGTTGAGGTCGTCTTTGTCATGCAGTGTGGCGACCCGACGGGCACCGGAACCGGCGGCCCCGAATACCGCTTCGGTCCGATTGAAAACGCCCCTGTCGATCAGAGATACCCAGCCGGCACCATCGCCATGTCGCGAATCGGAAACAACGCCGAAAGCCAAGGCAGCCAGTTCTTCATCGTCTATGAGGACAGCACCCTCCCCAACGATGAGGTCGGAGGCTATACCGTTCTGGGCCGTGTCACCTCTGGCTTGGAGGAATTCGTGGAGACCTATGCCACCCCGGGAACCATCGACGAGGTCCCCAACGGTGCGCCTGTTGTGGCCGCTGATATCAGAACCATCACAATCCGATAAGTCTTGGTCTTTAGGCCCTCTCGCGTCCAAGCCTTGGAGTAGGCTAATCGCCGGCTAGTCCCCCACCCGCATAGAGGAGCCATGGCAACAAGCGCTGACGCTTTTGGTCGTGTTGACGACGACGGCACTGTCTCTGTTCGTGAAGGCCAAACCTGGCGTCCGGTCGGAAGCTTTCCCGATGGCACCCCCGAGGAGGCACTCGCCTATTTCACGAGGAAGTTTGAGGACCTTGAGGCCACCGTGTCTCTTGCCGAACAGCGAGTGAAGGCTGGAGCGGCCGTCAGGGATATCACCAAGCAGCTCGACCGACTGGATAAGGATCTCGTTGAGCCAGCGGCCGTGGGCGACATTGTCGCTCTGCGCGAGCGCGTTCAGGCCCTTCGTGAGAAGCTCCCTACCCTCGAAGCGAAGCAGGATGAAGCTAGCCAGGCAGCAGTAGCCGAGGCTCTCGCCCACCGCGAAAAAATTGTTGCCGACATGGAGGCCATCGCGGCCCAGGACCCCAGCAAGGTTCGCTGGAAGCAGGCCACCACGACCATGACCGAACTCTTTGAAGCGTGGCAGAGCCACCAGCAGACAGGTCCGCGAGTCCCCAAGAAGACTGCTGATGAGCTTTGGGGCAGGTTCCGAACTGCACGTAACACACTGGAAAAGGCCCGCCGCGCGTACTTCCAAGAGTTGGACAAAGCCTCTAAAGAGGCGAAGACCGTCAAGAAGGAACTCATTGCAGCGGCGGAAGCCCTCGTCGAGAAGGGCGCCGCTGGGATTTCTGGCTACAGAAACCTCCTGGACAAGTGGAAAGAGGCCCCCCGGGCCTCAAAGTCTGTCGAAGATGGCTTGTGGGCGCAGTTCAAGAAGGCGGGCGACGCTCTCTATGGAGCCAAGGCCGAGGAAGAAAAGCGCGACGACGAGACCAACTCAGTCAATGCCGAGAGCAAACGGGCCCTGCTGGCAGAGTTTGCTGACATTCTCACCCTGAGCGACCGTGACCAGGCAAGTCAGCGCCTGCGCACCTTCCACACCCGCTTCGCAGCACTGGGCCCCGTCCCCAAGAAGGATCTCCGCACGATTGACGATCAGGTCAAGAAACTCGATACGCACGTGAAATCTCTGGAGCAAGAGTTCTGGACCAAAAACGACCCCGAGAAGAAGGCGCGCAGCGAGTCGATGACCGGCCAATTGACTGCGGCAATCGAAGAACTTGAGTCAAAAATCCAGGGGGCTAGTGGAACCGAGAAGGCAGACCTCGAGTCCGAGCTCGCCACCAAAAAAGCCTGGCTCGCAGTACTCAACTAGACCCACTTCTCCACAGCTTGCCGCTCCCCTGATCTGCAGGTAACCGCCTGCTACATGATGTGCCCATGAGCATCGACCAGCTGGAGTACTCAGCCCTGCGCGCTGGAAACGCTCTGCGGATTGGATCGATTGTGTGGCCACGCCCCTACTTTCCCACCATTCATGAACGCGCCGCGCTCGTCGCTAGTCTCATTCCCTCCTGGGCCATCGCCAGTGGTCGCACCGCCGGGTGGGTGTGGACTGGAATGGGCCTCCCACAGCCCTGGAATGTGCTGAGGCCCGTCACACCCGCGCCATCACCTCTTGATCGGATGGAGTGGGGAGCGAGGACCGTGAACCCTGTCCACCATGCGGTGGAAAGACTCGAGGGTCTGGCGCTTGTTGCCCCAGAAGCCACGGTTGTCGACATTTTGCTTCGAGATGACTGCCCTGACACTGCCAGCGCACAGGTGATGATGCTGAGTGGAACCCCCACAGAGCTGCTCAGGCAGCACTGTTTGGAGAGACGAACGACGCCTGGTCAACGACACCGACTAGAGATACTCCTAGCGGCTGTTGAGTCACTACGACGGCGTTATCCCGACATCACCCGGTAAACGTCGTAGACCGCATCAATGCGGCGCACAGCGTTCAGCACGCGGTCGAGGTGGGTCACATCACCCATCTCAAAGACAAAGCGGGACAACGCCAAGTGATTATCCGAAGTGTTCACCGTGGCGGAGAGGATATTCACATGGTGTTCGGAGAGCACCCGAGTCACATCAGAAAGTAGACCGGGACGGTCAAGAGCCTCAATCTGAATGTGCACGAGGAAGACGCTTCCCTTGGTGGGTGCCCACTCAACCTCGATCATCCGGTCGGGACTGCCCTGCAGAGATCCGATGTTGGTGCAGTCTCCTCGGTGAACAGAAACCCCGGTTCCGCGGGTGACAAACCCGACGATGGTGTCGCCGGGGACCGGCGTGCAGCACCGGGCGAGTTTGACCAGGATGTCTGGTGCTCCGCGGACGAGCACGCCGGACTGGCTCACACGGGCGGGAATTCGCCCTCTGGCTGGACCGGCGAAAACGTCATCATCAGCGTCCTGGTCTGAGTGGACAACACCCACGACCTTCTCAATGACTGACTGGGTGGACACGTGGCCCTCGCCAACAGCCGCGTAGAGCTCCTCCACGTCACGGAACTTCAGTGCCGCTGCGACACTTGCCACAGACTCCTGATTCATCAGCTTCTGGAGCGGCAGATTTTGTTTGCGCATAGCGCGAGCGATGGCGTCCTTGCCCTGTTCAATGGCTTCTTCGCGGCGCTCTTTGGTGAACCACTGGCGGATTTTGCTCCTGGCTCGCTGGCTGGTGACAAAGTTCATCCAGTCTTGGCTAGGTGCTGCGTCGGGGCTCTTGGACGTGAAGATTTCCACGGAGTCACCACTGGAGAGTGGCGTATCTAGTGGCACCAAACGCTGGTTGACTTTGGCGCCCATGGTGCGGTGCCCGACCTCGGTGTGGACGGCATAGGCGAAGTCGACCGGGGTCGCTCCGGAGGGCAACCCAATGACTTTGCCCTGTGGGGTAAAGACGTAAACCTCTTTGGCACCGATTTCGTAGCGCAGGGTCTCCAGGAACTCCGTGGGATCTGTGGTCTCTGCTTGCCAGTCCGACAGGTGTGCCAGCCACGCCATGTCCGTCTCGTGAGCGAAGGCATCCTTGTCTTTGCCACTGGCGGTGCGCTCTTTGTACTTCCAGTGCGCTGCAACACCAAACTCTGCCCGTTGGTGCATCTCCACAGTGCGAATCTGAATCTCTACGGGCCGGCCCTCCGGGCCAAAAACGGTGGTGTGTAGGGATTGATAGAGGTTGAACTTGGGTGTTGCGATGTAGTCCTTGAAGCGTCCAGGCATCGGATTCCACCGCGCGTGGACCGCACCCAGTGCCGCGTAGCAGTCCCGAATCGACGACACCAGGATTCTGATGCCGGTCAAGTCGTGAATATCGTTGAAGTCGCGGCCTCTACTCACCATTTTTTGGTAAATGGAATAGAACTGCTTAGGGCGACCACTGACCTCGGCCTTGATCTTTGCCTGGCGCAGGTCGTCGTTAACAGCGTCAATAACTCGCTCAACGTAAGCGTCGCGCTCGGGAGAGCGGTTCTTGACCAGTGACTCCAACTCCACATAGATCTTGGGGTGTAAGACGGCGAACGCGAGATCCTCAAGCTCCCATTTCACGCTCTGAATACCCAGGCGATGCGCCAATGGTGCATAAATATCGAGGGTTTCCTGGGCCTTCTTCGCTGCAGACTCGGGGCTCACAAACCCCCAGGTTCTGGCGTTGTGCAAACGATCGGCGAGTTTCACCAGAAGAACCCGGATGTCCTTAGACATCGCCACGATCATCTTGCGGACGGTCTCGGCCTGCGCGTGGTCACCGTACTTGACCTTGTCGAGCTTGGTCACGCCATCGACGAGCATGGCAATCTCTTCACCAAAGTCTTTACGGAGTTGATCGAGCGAGTAGTCAGTGTCTTCCACTGTGTCGTGCAGCAGAGCAGCAACGATGGTGACGGGGCCAATTCCCAGGTCGGCGAGAATCTGAGAGACGGCTAGAGGATGGGTGATGTAGGGCTCACCGCTTTGGCGGGTCTGACCCTCGTGAGACTTCTCAGCGGCCTTGTAGGCCCGCTCTATCAGGCCGGTGTCCGACTTGGGGTGATTCTTGCGAACGGTCCGAATGAGCGCGTCAAGGCCCTGAGATGCCGAAGACTTCGAGAAAAGCCTGGGCAAAAGCGAACGCAGGCTCGAGGGCGCGGGAGTTTGCAGTTCAGTCACTGGGCACCCCCTCTCGCGCTGGCATCAGTCTACGAGGAGGGGCCGTTAAGTCGGTGAGTGTTAGCGAACCGCGCCGGTAGCTGGCCTGGGCGCCTTGACTTTGGTTCCCTGTTTCTGGTGCTCCGGTTCGTTCTCACGGAGGTGGACATACAGCGGAGCGGCGATGAACACGCTGGAATAAGTTCCAGCAATCATTCCCACGAACAGCGCGATGGCAATATCGCGCAGAGTTCCAGCACCCAAGAGCACTGAACCGATAAAGAGAATCGAGCCCACCGGCAACACGGCGACAACGGAGGTGTTAATCGAGCGAACCAGGGTCTGATTGACAGCGAGGTTCACTGACTCAGCGAATGTTCGCCGACTTTCTTCACCGTCTTGCTGGGTGTTTTCCCTGACCTTGTCAAAGACAACAACCGTGTCATAGAGCGAATAACCAAGAATTGTCAGAAGGCCAATCACTGCCGCCGGCGTAATCTCGAACCCGAGCACACCATAAAAGCCTGCCGTGATCACCAGGTCGTGGGCCAGAGCGATGAGTGCCGCGAGCGACATCTTCCAGGTGCGGAAGTAGAAGGCCATGACAATCGACACGAGAACCAGGAACACCGCAAGGCCTATAAGCGCCTGCCGGGTGATGTCCTGGCCCCAGGTGGCGCCCACAAAAGACGCCGTGACCTGTTCCACCGACACGTCATACGCCTCTGCCAGGTCAGTCCTCAGGCCGGTGGTTTCTGCGTCGGTCAACTGCTCGGTCTGAACGCGAATCGAGTCGCCACCAACAATCGACACTCTCGGGTTTGAGTCCTGGCCGACGACCTCGTGAACCGTGTCGAGCGCAACTTGCTCGGAGAGCACGGGTGGTTGTGACACGCGGAACTCAGAGCCCCCACGGAACTCAATTCCGAAGCTGAAGCCACCGCGCAAAATGGTGAGAACAATAGCCAGAGCAACAACTGCCCCACCAATCAAATACCAGCGGACGCGGTTGCCGACAAAATCAAAGGACTTCTCCCCCGTGTAGAGGGCATTTCCGAACTGTGTGAGACGGGACATTACTTCTTCTTCCCTTCCAGGGCTGCTGCTTCTGCAGCCTTGCGCTCGGCAATCGTCTGACGGCGCTTGGCCTCCTGAGCGCTCTTCTTCCTGGCAACAGGAGCTACATCCACGGGGTCACGGAACTTCGCGCGCCCCCGGTACACAGCACCCAGGGCCTTGGGGTCGAGCCCACTGAGTGGGTGACCCTCGCCAAAGAACCTCGTGCGCCCGAGCACCTGCATCAAAGGATGAGTAAACAACGCAACGATGATGAGGTCAACGATCGTGGTCAATCCGAGCGTGAACGCAAATCCACGCACGTTGCCGACCGCCAAAATGAACAGCACAGCAGCGGCGAGGAATCCCACCGCGTCCGAGGCAATGATGGTCCTAAAGGCGCGTTTCCATGCCGCCGAAATCGCCGAGCCAACAACTCGCCCGTCTCGCAGCTCATCACGGATGCGCTCGAAGAAGACGATGAAAGAGTCGGCGGTGATACCGATTGCGACAATCAGACCGGCGACGCCGGCCAGCGAGAGGCGATAGCCCTGCGCGTTAGAGAGGTAGGTAATCAGCAAATAGGTCAGCGCGAAGGCTGTAGTCAAAGAGAAGACCGTGACAAAGCCCAACACCCGATACTGGAAGAGCGAATACACCACCACGAGCACCAAACCAATGGCGCCGGCGAGCAGACCACTCTGGAGCTGGGAAAGACCCAGTGTTGCCGTGATGGTTTCGGCGCTCTGAACCTCGAATCCAATGGGCAGGGCGCCAAACTTTAGTTGATCCGCGAGGGTTTCCGCAGATTCCTGGGTGAACGACCCGCTGATCTGAGGACGTCCATCGGTAATCGCAGCAAGGGTTCGAGGCGCGCTAATCACACGGCCATCGAGAACAATCGCAAACTGGTTTTGCACACCCTCCAGGCCAACGAGGCGCTCTGTGACCGACCGGAAGCCTGCGGTCCCAGCCTCATCAAACTCGAGGAAGACGCCCCACTCTGTGGTGACCGTTCCTTGCGGACCTGGCACCAAACCGGAAATAGCGTCTTGAATGGTCTCGCCGCCCACCTCAACGGGACCAAGAACAAACTTGCTAAACCCATCGGCTGAACAAATCACGAGCGGGCGTTCGGGATCAGCCACGTTGCTGCCGAGAGCATCCAACTGATCACAGGAGAGTTCGTTGTATGCACGATCAATACCGGGGGTAATCCAGGCCAAATCGCTCGCGCTCTCGGGGACTCGATCGGGCGCAGGCTCGTCATAGGGGTTGAAGCTGGCTGGGCCCTCCGCTGGCGCTTCCTCCGCCACAAAAGTGGTCTGAAGAACCGGGCGGAACTCAAGCTTTGCTGAGGAGCGAATCCGCTCAAGCGTTGCCGCGTCAGGAGTCCCGGGAATGGCAACCACGATGTTGGCGCCGCCCTGGGTGGTCACCTCTGCCTCTGCCACCCCACCGGCATCTACGCGCTGACGGATGATGGCAACGGCTTGATTCAACTGCTCTTCTGTAACCGTCTGTCCCTCAGCAAGCTGAGGAGCCAAGATAATCTGGGTTCCACCCTGCAGGTCGAGAGCCAACTTGGGCGTCCAGGAGCCACCCTCTTGCCATACTGACCACGCGTTCCCACCGATGAGAACGCCGAAAATCACGGCCAGCCACGCGAAGCGTTTCCACGCTCCAGCGACACGGAAGTTTGATACCACGAGGGAATTCTCTCTATCGGAGGACTGGCGAGCTTAGGACTTCTTGTCTGAGGCGACCTCGGTAGAGGCGCCGTCAGTTTCTTCCTCTTCGACCACCTTGGTCAGTGTTTGGCGGTGAACGCGAACCTTCACACCCTGACCGACATCCAAAACCGCAATGTTCTTGTCCTCGTCAATCTCGAGGACCGTTGCATAGAGACCGAAGGACGTCATGACCTCGGCGCCAGGCTTGAGCTTTTCAGCAAGCTCCTCTTGGGTCTTACGCTGCTTGCGTGAGTTGCGAATCATGAAATAGATGAGCAATCCGAGGACTGCGATCATAAACAGCGAAATAGGATCCATGAGGAACCACAAGCCTTTCGATTACACCAATACGAAGTTCAGGGTACCCAGTAACTATAGGTCATTCCGGCCTGGAGCTTCATGCCCCAGGTGGGTATAAGCAGCAGACGTAGCGAGTCGACCGCGAGGCGTTCTCTGAATGAATCCTTGCCGGACAAGGAATGGCTCCACCACTGACTCAATGGTCTCGGCTTCCTCCCCCACTGAGACCGACAGGGTGCCAAGCCCCACTGGACCGCCACCAAATCGAGTGATCAGGATTTCCAACACTGCGCGGTCCAATCGATCAAGCCCCAACTCATCCACGTCATAGACCTTAAGCGCGGCCTGGACGGAGGCAATCGTGGGTGGGGCATCGTGAACCAACACGTAATCCCTCACCCGCCTCAAGAGCCTGTTCGCAATTCGAGGAGTTCCCCGTGAGCGTCCCGCTATTTCGTTGAGCGCAGCACTGGGCCACGAGAGTCCCAGCACCTTGGAGGAGCGCTCCAGAACCGTCGTGAGCTCGTCCTCGGAGTAGAACTCCAGATGTGCTGTGAACCCGAAACGGTCACGCAGAGGCCCTGGCAACAGCCCTGAACGGGTGGTTGCGCCGACCAAGGTAAAAGGCGCGAGCTCGAGGGGCAAAGTTGTCGCTCCAGCACCCTTGCCCACCATGATGTCGATGCGAAAATCCTCCATCGCGAGATAGAGCATTTCTTCGGCTGGCCTAGCCATGCGGTGGATTTCATCAATAAACAACACTTCGCCAGGGACCAAGGAGGACACCACCGCGGCTAAATCACCGGCGTGGTTGATGGCCGGACCGCTCGTTATTCGAAGAGATTGTCCTGTCTCCTCAGCAACAATCATCGCCAACGTGGTTTTGCCAAGGCCTGGAGGGCCCGAGAGCAGAATGTGGTCTGGTGTCCGATTCTGCTTCTGCGCCGCCTGGAGCAACAACACAAGTTGCTCTCGCACTTTGGCCTGACCGACAAAATCGTCCAAAGTGCGGGGTCGCAACGCACCTTCATACTGGACCTCGTTGTCGGATTCCAGCGAGGGTTCCAGAGGATTTTCGCTCACGACCTTGCCTCCCGGTTGGTGTGAGGCCCAAGGATAGTCAGAGCCTGGCGCAGAAGAGTGTTCGCCTCCACAGGTGCATCAGAGTCAGCCTCAAGGGCGCGCTGGACACCGTCTTTTGCTACACGTTCCGACCAACCCAGGCCAACCAGCGCCTGGACGACCGAGTGGCGAACAATGTCGTCGGTGGTTGACCCGGCGCTGCTAGAAGCCGAAGCGCGGACAGGTTTACGTTCGAAGGAGCCCTGAAGCGACAACACGATGAGTTTCGCTGTCTTCGGTCCAATTCCACTGACAGATCGGAAGGCAGAGTCGTCCTCGTGAGCGATCGCGTCGTAGATTTGCTCCGCCGAGAGCTGGCTGAGCACAGCCATCGCGGATTTGGGGCCAACGCCCGTGACGCTGCGCAACAGGTCGAACATGTCTAGCTCTTCGGGGGTATCAAACCCGTAAAGCGAGACCTGATCCTCACGGGGGATGTACGCGGTGTGAACAACGACATCCTCGCCCTCCCGGACACCCAAGGCCAGACGATCAGCAACGGTGACGCGGTAACCAATCCCGGAAACATCGATAATCAGGTCATTGCCGGTGCGCCTGAGCAGCGTTCCCCGAATCGATGCGATCACCTTTGTAGCCTAGGTCTCCTAGCTTTGGCTTCGGCGTCCCGCCACGCCTGCTGTGCAGGAGTCGTCGATGAGCCGGGCTGCGAGCCGGAGGCGGGAACCCCACGCCACGCCTCAGTAATTGCGAGGGCGAGAGCATCTGCCGCATCAGCCGGTTGGGGGATTTCCGAAAGCCCCAGAATTCTCTGGACCATGTGGCCCACCTGCGCCTTATTCGCCCTGCCATAGCCGGTCACGGCCGCCTTAACCTCGCTCGGTGTCCTCATCGACACAGGTATGCCCCTCTCAAACGCCAGGGCCAAGACGACACCGCTGACTTGAGCGGTCCCCATCACTGTGCGCACATTGTGTTGCGCGAAAACCCTTTCAAGCGCAATCACATCGGGCTGATGAGCATCGAAGACCTGAGCAAGAAGTCTGGCCATTCCGCCGACCCTCGCGCTCGACTCGTCGTCAGCTGGAGTGCGGAACACCTCAACGTGCACGAGGCTCACGTTTCTCCCGGGCCCATGGGAAATAACTCCGACACCCAATCGGGTGAGACCGGGGTCCACGCCGAGAATGGTGGTCATGGCAGCGACTTAGCCCTCGGCCTGGTCAAGCGCCTCGAGAACCTCTGCTGAGGGCTCCATGTTGGTGAACACGTTCTGAACGTCATCACAGTCATCCAGGGCATCGATGAGCTTGAACACCTTAGAGACGATATCGAGCTCGGGCGAGACGCTCACGGCGGCCAGGAACTCAATGTCGGCAGCGTCGTAGTCAATCCCGGCGGCTTGAACTGCCACGCGGGTAGCAACCAAATCCGAAGGCTCAGCGACGACTTCGAAGCCTGCTCCCCGGTCAATCACTTCTTCCGCGCCAGCATCCAATACTGCGGCCACAACGTCGTCTTCAGTGAGTCCATCGACCTTCGTGATGGACACCACACCCTTACGAGCGAAGTTGTAAGCGACACTGCCGGGGTCAGCCATCTGACCGCCGTTGCGACTCATGATGATGCGAACCTCGGCCGCCGCCCTGTTGCGGTTATCGGTCAGACATTCGATCAAGAGAGCAACGCCGCCCGGGCCATAACCCTCATACATGATGGTCTGGTAGTCGATGGTCTCGCCGGAGAGACCACCACCACGCTTGACAGCGCGGTCAATGTTGTCATTGGGAACAGAGGTCTTTTTTGCCTTCTGAATCGCATCAGCAAGCGTGGGATTACCCGAAGGGTCAGGGCCACCGACTTTTGCGGCAACTTCGATGTTCTTGATGAGTTTGGCGAAAGACTTCGCGCGCCGGGCGTCGACGACAGCCTTCTTGTGCTTCGTGGTCGCCCATTTAGAGTGGCCGGACATATCCCTCCCCCGGATTACCTGTCCATCTTAGGCGTCGAGGGCGGCTTGCCGTTGGAGCGACCTCTGCGCGACTACCTCAAGGAACATCCGGTGAATTCGGTCTTCACCAGTGATCTCGGGGTGGAATGCCACCCCGATGATGTTGCCTCCAGCAACCCCAACCACTCGGCCATCACCAAGGGAGGCAATCACTCGTGCGCCAGGTCCGACCGCAGTGACCTCGGGCGCCCGAATAAAGGCCACCTCGAGCGCGGGCCCGGACAGACCCTCAACAGTGACGGAAGTCTCGAAAGAATCGACTTGGGCACCAAACGCATTGCGGCGAACCGTCACATCCAGACCGCCGAAGTTCTCTTGCCCCGCAATAGCGTCCTCGATGTGATTCGCGACCATGATCAGGCCAGCACACGTGCCCAGTACGGGAAGCCCCGCGGCGATGGCCTCTCGCAGGGGTTCCGCCAACCCAAAGATGCGAGCGAGCTTGTCCATCACGCTGGACTCTCCGCCGGGGATAACTAACCCGTCGATGCCCTCCACCTGAGCTGGGACACGGATTTCGACAACCTCGCAACCAAGCTCGCGCAGGACGACACTGTGCTCGCGCACGTCGCCCTGAAGTGCGAGAACCCCGATTCGTGGGGCGTTACTACCAGCCACGTTCAGCGAGACGGTGAGGTGCTGGGAGATCGCTGACGTTAATGCCGACCATGGCCTCGCCAAGCCCACGCGACACCTCAGCAATGATCGAAGCGTCGGTGTACTGAGCTGTTGCCTTCACGATTGCGGCGGCGCGCTCCGAGGGGTTTCCAGCCTTGAAGATGCCAGAGCCGACAAACACACCATCAGCACCCAACTGCATCATCATTGCGGCGTCGGCAGGCGTTGCAATGCCTCCAGCAGTGAAGAGGACGACGGGAAGCTTGCCGGTCGTTGCCACCTCGAGAACTAAGTCGTAAGGGGCCTGAAGCTCTTTTGCGGCAACATAAATCTCGTCGGGTGACATGGCGCTCAAGCGAGCGATTTCGCCCCTAATGGTGCGAATGTGCTTGGTCGCCTCAGACACGTCCCCGGTACCGGCTTCACCCTTCGAGCGGATCATTGCGGCACCCTCCGTGATGCGTCGGAGCGCTTCGCCCAGGTTGGTTGCGCCACAGACAAACGGCACGGTGTAGCGCCACTTGTCGATGTGGTTCACGTAGTCGGCGGGGCTCAAGACTTCGGACTCGTCGATGTAGTCAACCTTGAGGGCCTCGAGAACCTGAGCCTCGACGAAGTGCCCAATGCGAGCCTTCGCCATCACCGGGATAGAGACAGTGTCGATGATTCCCTGGATGAGGTCGGGGTCACTCATGCGAGCGACACCACCCTCGGCGCGGATGTCGGCGGGGACACGCTCGAGGGCCATAACCGCGACCGCTCCGGCGTCCTCGGCAATGCGAGCCTGCTCAGGGGTTACGACGTCCATGATGACGCCACCCTTCAACATCTCAGCAAGACCGCGCTTAACGCGAGCCGTTCCTGAAACTGCGGAGTTCGATTTTTCAGCCATGAGCTACTGAGGTTCCTCTCGTAGTGCTGCGCACAGTGGGGGTGATGAAAACTAGAGCGAAAGTCTAGCCGGTCAAACCTGTGGGCCAACTGTCCCTCAGAATTGTACGCATGTCGCCCAGTAACTGGGGCATCGCTTTTGTCCTCGCGACAATCGGGAAGAAGTTGGAATCCTGTGACCAGCGTGGCACGACGTGTTGGTGCAGGTGGGCTTCGATCCCAGCACCAGCAACACTTCCCTGGTTCACACCAAGATTAAATCCGTGCGCACCAGAGACCGCGCGAAGGGTCTTCATCGCAATCTGAACGAACTCCCCCATCTCGGCAATCTCGTCCGGTGTGATCTCGTCATAATTCGCAACGTGGCGAAAAGGGCAGATCAGGAGGTGGCCAGCGTTATAGGGGTAAAGATTCAACACCGCATACACGTGCTTCCCTCTGGCCACTACGAGGGACTCCGCCTCGTCCATGTCCGGGGCTATACAAAAAACGCATCCGCCATCCAGAGGCGCGGTTTCGCCTTGGATATAGGCGATGCGGTGGGGGGTCCACAGACGCTGGAAAGCATCCGGCACGCCTGGCAGGGATGCTGCGTCAAGAGTGGAAAAGTCGTCCTCAGGCGAACTAGGCATACGCCCTGGTTTCGATGGCTGCCGCAATCTCGTCGATGGCGTCCTGAATGGCGACGCCGTTCTTCTGGGAACCATCTCGATACCGGAAGCTCACCGCGCCACTGGCTCTGTCGTCTTCGCCAGCTATCAGCAGGAAGGGCACCTTGTCCATCGTGTGGGTGCGGATTTTTTTGGGCATCCGGTCATCAGAGGCATCGAGCTGTGCCCTGACACCGCGCTTTGACAACTGGTCAATGATCTCGCCCATGTAGGCGGCATACTCCTCGGCCACAGGAATTCCCACCACCTGAACGGGAGACAACCAGGCGGGGAACGCTCCGGC
Organism: Pontimonas sp.; assembly: GCA_044341675.1. Taxonomy (GTDB): domain Bacteria; phylum Actinomycetota; class Actinomycetes; order Actinomycetales; family Microbacteriaceae; genus Pontimonas. Next base: position 43,952 of record JBIIRH010000001.1, on the reverse strand, counting down.
ATAGTGCTCAGTCAGGACCCCGAAGAATCTCTCGATCGAACCAAAGAGAGCACGGTGAATCATGATGGGCGTCTGCCTGGTGCCATCTGCGGCTTGATACTCCAGATCGAAACGCTCGGGAAGGGTGAAATCGAGCTGAATGGTGGACATCTGCCAACTACGTCCGATGGCGTCCTTGGCCTGGACTGAAATCTTTGGGCCATAGAACGCTGCTCCACCGGGGTCTGGAACAAGGGTGAGGCCCGAGCGAGTAGCCACTGATTCCAGGGTGCTAGTCGCCCGCTCCCATAGCTCATCGGAGCCCACAAACTTGTCGCTACTTTCATCCCGGGTCGAGAGCTCCAGATAGAAGTCAGTGAGGCCAAAATCACCCAGCAGCCGAAGCACAAAGTCCAGAAGGCTCGTCAACTCCGATTCGAGGTCGTCGGGGGTCACAAAGATATGGGCATCGTCCATGGTGAGGCCCCGAACGCGGGTGAGCCCGTGAACGACACCACTCTTCTCGTAGCGATAGACGGTGCCAAATTCAAATAGTCGGAGCGGAAGTTCCCGGTAGGAGCGCTGTCGCGAGCGGAAAATCAGAATGTGGAAGGGGCAGTTCATCGGCTTCAGGTAATAGTCGACGCCCTGCTTGGTGATGGCTCCCGTGGAATCGCGCTGCTCATCCATCTGGATTGGAGGGAACATCCCCTCCTTGTACCAAGAAAGGTGACCCGAGGTCTCAAAAAGCTCGCCCTTGGTGATGTGCGGGCTATAGACAAATTCATAGCCGGCCTGTTCGTGCTGCTGACGCGAATAGTCCTCCATTACGCGGCGAATAACGCCGCCTTTGGGATGGAAGACGGCAAGCCCCGACCCGATTTCATCGGGGAACGAGAACAGGTCAAGCTCAACACCGAGCTTCCGGTGATCTCGCCTCGCTGCCTCCTCCAGACGGGTTACGTAGTCGGCCAGGTCTTCCTCCGTGGCCCACGCGGTGCCATAAATGCGCTGAAGTTGCGGGTTCTTCTCGCTGCCTCGCCAATACGCTGCTGCGACCCGGGTGAGCTTCCAACCCTTGCCAATCAGGCGGGTGTTCGGCAAATGCGGGCCTCGGCAGAGGTCGCCCCAGACACGCTCCCCTGAGCGAGTGTCGATGTTGTCATAGACGGTGAGTTCGCCCTCGCCTACTTCAACGCCTTCGGCCGCTGCATCCACACCGGCGCTGCCTTTGAGCTCAACAAGTTCGAGCTTGTAAGGCTCACCAGCAAGCTCTGTACGAGCTTCTTCGGAACTGACAACTCGCCTTACAAAACGTTGCCCGCTCTTGATGATGGAGTTCATCTGCTTCTCGAGCGCCGCTAGATCCTCAGACGAGAACGGCTCTGCCACATCGAAGTCGTAGTAGAAGCCATCCGTTATCGGCGGCCCGATGCCCAATTTCGCATCCGGATTGACCTTCTGAACAGCTTGAGCCAAGACGTGGGCTGTCGAGTGGCGGAGAATCTCGAGCCCCTGTGGCGAGTCGAGGTGAACAGGCGTTACAACATCACCCGAGCGCACCGGTGAGTAGAGATCAGTGAGGTGCCCATTCACAACAATCGCCACAACCGAGGCATCCGGAAAGAGTTGGTCCCCGGAGGTGTCATTGGCCACGGTTGTGGCGGACTCTGAGGAAGATGAACTCACGTCAATAGCGCTTTCTGAAGGCGGAAACTCTGCTCACCACCTTAGTGGGGCCAGTGGCCAATGGCTTGTTGTGGGCGATACTGGGATCGAACCAGTGACCTCTTCCGTGTGAAGGAAGCGCGCTACCCCTGCGCCAATCGCCCGCACCGCAATCTTGCCACACATGGCATCGGCACGCTCAACCAGAAATGGCGGTCTTCTGCGACACGGTCCAAACATTTGTGTCTCCTCGATGACATCGGCTAGAGTCAAGGTTCACGCGAAGACGTGTGAGTGCGGATGTGGCGCAGTGGTAGCGCATCACCTTGCCAAGGTGAGGGTCGCGAGTTCGAATCTCGTCATCCGCTCGGTGAAGCCCTGAGGTGGGGCCTCACAGACGGTGGTGGTGTGGCCGAGAGGCGAGGCAGCGGCCTGCAAAGCCGTTTACACGGGTTCGAATCCCGTCGCCACCTCGGTTGATAACTAAGAGAAATGGGCGATTGGCGCAGTGGTAGCGCGCTTCCCTGACACGGAAGAGGTCACTGGTTCGAACCCAGTATCGCCCACCAGAGTATGCAGGCCTCGGCTGACTAGAGATCCGCCATGTTCGAGGCCAGTCGTCTAACCTAATGTGGGACACTCGCTTCCCCCATCAGCGAAGCTTCACAGAGAGATTCGGCTTCATGCCCCAGCGTCAGACAAGGAACTACTCGGCCCACGTTCGGGGCTCCCTGCGCGACACGTTTCTCCACGGGCTGCGAAACCTTCTGCGTCTGGGTAACAGTGGCCTTCTTGGAGCCTCAGCGCGCCTCGTCGAGCTGGTTTCCCAACGTTTCCGGAAGAAGCACCTTCCACTCCCAGTTCGTGCACTGATTTCACTGTGCCAGCCCATTGACCCCCTGCGCAGGGCGCGCCGGCTTCCCCCGATTGAGCTGGTCATTCCCTTTGTAGAAAAAGATCTGGCGGCGCTCCCCATCGTTCTTGCTGCCGCAAAACGCAACATCAGAAACCCTCTCGCCACAGTCACGCTGATTACTCCACGAGGTGCCGATGGGCTGGGGCCGAGGTTTTCCTCGCCGGAGTCACCAAAAGGGTTGGAAATGATTCTCACGAACAACCCGGACGTGAGGGTTCTCTTCGACCAAGACATCCTCGGCACTGCTCTGCTAAATGAGCTCAACGCCCGTTTCGGCAAGGGTGATCGCAATGCAGGATGGGTCATGCAGCAACTGATCAAACTCTCTGCTGCGCACCAATCGACCGAGGTAGGGGCGCTGATTCTCGACGCAGACACCGTGATGCTCTCCCCCAAGACCTGGATTCGACGGGACAAGCGCCAGCTTCTCCAGATTGCTAACGAGTATCACGCCGACTTTATGCGCCACGTCCTGATGTATTTCGGCGTTCCGAAAAAGTACCGACTCAGCTTCATCACTCACCATCAACTTATGCAGCCAGAAGTTATGCGGAGGATGTTTCCTCAGGGCTCCGAGTCGCTTTTGGAATGGTGGAAGTCATCAACCGATCCCATCGGCCGAGACCTCGGCGACTACGAGGCCTACGGGTGCTTCCTCGCTCACCACTACCCGGAACGCGTCGCGTATGGATCTTTTGGGAATCTCTTCTCGCCTCACCTGGCACGGTTTATGCGCGACCTGAGAGAAACGGGCCTCTCACCCGAGCAGCTCATTCCCGACTACTGCACGGTGTCTTTCCACAGTTGGGCGCAGGTGCCGCTGCCCTCGTCAGAGTAGGTCGAGGCTGTAAAGCCCGAGATAAGCACCAAGACCTATCAAGGCAAGACCGCCACATGCGCGCACCCACTCCAACCTGGTGGCAGAGCGTGACAGCCATGCCCTGGCGCTCCCGGCAGCAACCGCCCACACTAAGTCACTAGCAATACCGACCACCCAGAAGAACCCGCCAAGAACGAGCATTTGGACTATGACCGATCCCCTGGCTGGGTCCACGAACAATGGGAAAGAGGCAATGAAGAACACCAGTGTCTTCGCGTTCGTGATGCCCACCACGGAACTATCCAGTAGAAGCCGGCTGGTAGAGACTGAGGGCTCATCCTCCTGGGCCTTGGCAAATACCCTCCGATGGCGAATTCCTTCGATGCCTAGGTAGATGAGAAACGCCGCCCCGACGACCTTCACCACACCAAAGAGCACCTCGGACTGAGACACCACGGCGCCGACGCCAAGCGCGACCGCGAGGATTTGAATCCCCACGCCGATCCCGTTTCCCAGGACGCTAATTGCGGCGCCACGGGTGCCAAGAATCATGGCGCGACCAATCACAAAGACAACACTGGGGCCCGGAACAACGATGACCACGAGCGCCAGAACCATAAACGAGAGCAACGCGGTGGTTTCTGGCACCGGGCAATACTACGCCTGGGTCTGGCCTGCCGGCGCGCACCATGCTGCTGCCAGAGGCCAGACACTCTTGAGCCCCAGGAAAGCGATGTGGGGCCGGCCCGATGGCTGGCCCCACAGTGCTAGCTAATTAGGCGCGCTCATCCGCTTCGAGCTGATATCCCTCTTCGCCGTGGACGATGGTGTCGATTCCTGCGACCTCATCTTCACTGGTGACACGGAAGCCCATGGTCTTTTCAATTGCGAAGCCCAAGATCAGAGCAACCACGAACGAGTAGGCCAGCACCGCAAAGGCTGCGATGGCTTGCACTGCGAGTTGACCGAAGTCGCCACCGGTGAACAGGCCGGTGTCGATCGCGAAGAACCCTAGATAGAGGGTTCCCACAAGGCCGGCAACCAAGTGGATGCCGACAACATCCAGCGAGTCGTCGTAGCCAAACTTGAACTTCAAGTCGACCGAGAGCGCCGAGAGAATGCCAGCAACGACACCGAGGAGAAGAGCAAAACCAGGAGTCAGGTTCGCACACGCTGGAGTGATGGCGACCAAACCAGTCACAGCGCCAGATGCAGCGCCAACAGCAGTGGCTTTGCCGTCCTTCAGCTTCTCAATGACCATCCAGCCGAGGATTGCAGCTGCCGTGGCACCGAGGGTGTTGACGACAATCAGTCCAACACCTGGCATGCCCTCTGCGAGGAACTCAGCGCCGGCATTGAAACCGAACCACCCAAACCAGAGCAACGCGGCACCGAGCAACACCAGAGGAACGTTGTGTGGCTTGTGAGCGCCCTTCTGGAACACGACGCGACGCCCTAAGACGATGGAGAGGGCTAGAGCGGCCGCACCCGCGTTAATGTGCACGGCAGTTCCACCGGCATAGTCAATAACGCTCGGAAGCCCACCGAGGAGGTCCCCCAGATTCAGAATCCAGCCGCCACCCCAAACCCACGCGGCCACAGGAAAGTAGACCAGGGTGGACCAGATACCAACAAAGACCATCCAGGAACCGAACTTTGCGCGGTCCGCGATGGCACCGGAAATCAGAGCGACCGTAATGATCGCAAACGTTGCGCCGAAGGCTGCGCCAAGAAGCCCTTCGTTATCAAGCCCGGCAAGACCGAATCCACTGAGCGGATTGCCGGCGAATTGGGCAGCGCTACCCACACTCGACATGCTCCAGCCGTAGAGAATCCAGAGCACCCCGACCAGCGCGAGAGCACCGAAACTCATCATCATCATGCTGACGACGCTCTTGGCCTTGACTAGACCGCCATAAAAGAAAGCAACGCCAGGGGTCATCAGCAGCACCAGTGCGGTGGCCGTGATTCCCCAGGCTAACTGGCCTGTATCCATTAGTTCTCTCCCTTGGTAACACCGACATGGACCCACGGTGATTCACCGTGCTGTAGCCCCAGTGTTGCGGGGAGAGGTTTCTCGCCAGGACCGCGCGTGTTTCGAAACTATTTCGGGCTAGCGCGCCGTGTTAAGAGTGTGTTTCCTAGGCCTTCTGAAAAACGTCCGGGATGCCGTCATTATTGTCGTCACGCGCGTCGTCCTCAGCCGCGCTGCGGTAATAGCGATTGCGGCCACCAAGTATGACTGCAGCCAGGAGGGCCGCAATCACAGAACCGACAAGAATTCCCAGTTTGGCTTCGTCTCCAAAGACGGTGCCCAGGCCAAAGCTGAGCTCGCCAATCAGCAGCGACACGGTGAAACCAATCCCTGCGAGCAGGGCGATTCCGACCAGGTCAATCCAGGCCATGCCGCGGGGCAGAGAAAGGCCGGGAAGCCGTGTAATCAGCCATGTCGCAACGACGACCCCAACGGTCTTGCCGACCACCAGCGCCACGATGATTCCCACCGAGACCGGGGAGAACAGCAACTCCACAAACTGTGACCCTGATCCCAGGCTCACACCGGCTGCAAAGAAGGCAAACAGCGGCACCGCAACTCCAGCGGAGAAAGGCCGGAACCTGTGCTCGAAGATCCCGGCAAGGCCATCGGCCGGGTCGCTCGGTTCCACTTTACGCTCGGCGCGGGGGCGCAGAACTGGAACCGTAAACGCCAACAGCACGCCCGCAATCGTGGCGTGCACACCGGAGCCGTACATGAAGAACCAGGCCACGATTCCCATCGGCAAGAGAATCAACCACGCGGCACCAAAGCGTTCCGCGAAGAAATTCTGATAGCGCTGAACGAGAAACCCGTACACCACAACGACGGCGAGGGACAAGGCAAGGTTCCCTATATGAAGGTCATCGGCATAGAAGATGGCGATCACCGTAATTCCAATGAGGTCGTCCACGACGGCAAGCGTCAGAAGGAATGTCCTCAACGCAAGCGGCAACCACGTTCCCACCAGTGCCAACACCGCAAGGGCGAAGGCGATGTCGGTGGCAATGGGGATTGCCCAACCTCGCGCCGCCTCCGGGACACCCATGGCCTGGGTAATGCTCACGTAGATGACCGCGGGAACGATTACCCCGCCCACAGCGGCAATCACTGGCACAATAGCCTTCCTGGGGTCCCTCAGCTCGCCGGAGATGAACTCGCGCTTGAGCTCAAGGCCCACGAGAAAGAAGAAGATGGCGAGCAAGCCATCTGCAGTGAAGTGACCAACGCTGATCTTCATCGCCGCATCGCCAAACCCAATGCTCAGGTACGTGCTGCGAAGCCCAAAGTAAGCATCGGCGAGAGGCGAATTCGCCAGGATGACCGCAAGGAACGCTGCGCCCACAATGATGAGACCACCGATGGTCTCGCGGCGCAAAATCTTCTCAATCCACAACGACTCGAGATACTCGCCCCGGCCCGGAGTGGCCTGGACTGGTGATTCGTTGCTCGCCACGCGCACGCTCCTAGGGGTGGTCTCGGACGCCCTCAGTTTAGAGGAGCACCTAGAGCGTCTCCCGGGGATTTGCGGCAAGTCGCGTGAGAGCGATCATGCGCGATACGGCGCGAAGATACTTCTTGCGGTACCCGCCAGAGAGCATGGTCTCGTCAAAGACTTCGTCAAGCGGGACTCCACTAGGAACAATCGCAACGCGCGCGTCATACAGGCGGTCAACTAAGGCCACCAACCGCAGTGCTTCTGCCTGACTGTGTAACTGGTGAACCCCGGTCCACGCCACACCCTGGAGCCCCTCCACAAGGCCGACGTAACGACTGGGGTGGATGGTGGCGAGGTGGGCAATGACGTCGCCAAACTCGTCTAGTGTGACCGAATCCCCCAAAGCTGCAAGGGTCGACTGAACTTTTCCCGGCGCAACAACGACGGCATGACCTTCGAAATCCCGCCTGCGATAGTCTTCGCCGTCAATACGAACCGTCAGAAACTTATCGGCCAGGGCGGTAATCTCCCGGAGGAAATCTTCAGCAGCGAAGCGACCCTCGCCAAGTGCTGCGGGTGGGGTGTTGGACGTCGCAGCCAGCCGAGTTCCCGAAGCGACAAGCTCGCCCAGTAACCGCGACATCACCATGGTGTCGCCCGGGTCATCCAATTCAAACTCGTCAATGGCAAGAAAAGATGCGCCCTTGAGGTGATCCACTGCGCCTCGGTACCCCAGTGCTCCGACCAGTGCCGTGTATTCAATGAATGTGCCGTAGTAGCTGCGGCCAGGAATGAGGTGCCACATGGCAGCAAGCAGGTGGGTTTTCCCCACCCCAAAGCCCCCATCAAGGTAGATACCGGGCTTTACTGGTGCTGGCGAAGCTTTCGCCCCACCAAATTTCCACCCCGAAGCCCGGGCGGGCGCGGACGCGGCGACAAACGCTCTTGCGCTCTCGAGCGCCTGCATCTGAGAGGGGTATTGGGGATCCGGAGTGTAGTTATCAAGACTTGCTGTCTCGAACTGTGCCGGTGGCACAAAGTGGCGCAACATGTCCTCAACGGAGAGCTCCGGGTGCCGGTCACAGAGGCTCGCCGGCGTGCTAGTCCCAGGAGTAGGGGGATTCATCTGACTCACTTCGTAGCATTCGGCGACAACGTTCAGGGGCGAGTGCGAGAATAGGCACCAGGTTCCAGCGTACCGGCCTGGACCATCCGATCACGTGTACTACCCAAGGAGTTCCACTGTGAGCCTTCCCGCTGATCCCTCCCCCGAGCTTGCGGACTACGCAAACCCCGAGCGTCTGGTGACAACCGCGTGGCTTGCCGACAACCTGTCATCTCCAGGTCTGGCGATTGTCGAATCAAACGAAGACGTGCTGCTCTATGAGACCGGCCACATTCCAGGGGCAATCAAGGTCGATTGGCACACCGAGCTTAATGACCCAGTCGTTCGCGACTATGTCGATGGCGGAGGATTTGCAGCCCTGATGTCACGCAAGGGAATTTCTCGTGACGATACCGTCGTCATTTATGGAGACAAGAGCAACTGGTGGGCAGCCTACGCTCTGTGGGTCTTCACGCTCTTTGGTCACACGGATGTTCGGCTTCTCAACGGCGGCCGTGATGCATGGGTCGCGCAGGGGCGCGAGCTCACGAAGGAGCTTCCGACCCGGCCGGCCTCTGTTTATCCGGCGGTTGAGCGCAATGATTCAGAGATCCGCGCGTTCAAGGAAGACGTCCTCGGACACTTTGGGAAGCCGATGATTGACGTCCGAAGCCCCGAAGAGTTCAGCGGCGAACGCACTCACATGCCTTCATATCCTGAAGAAGGCGCCTTGCGCGGCGGTCACATTCCCACCGCGCGTAGCGTCCCCTGGGCGAAAGCAGCGGCAGAGGACGGAACCTTCAAGCCCCACGCCGCTCTTGTTGAGCTTTACCTCGAGGGACAGGGAATCAAGGCCTCTGACGACGTCATTACTTATTGCCGCATTGGAGAGCGCTCGAGCCACACCTGGTTCGTTCTGAAGTATCTGCTCGGTGTCGACTCTGTGCGCAACTACGACGGTTCCTGGACAGAATGGGGAAGCGCTGTGCGCGTCCCCATTGCAACCGGCGATCTGCCAGGCGTTGCCCCCTAACCATGGGCGACACCGTGGCAGCCCTGCCGCCCTCCCTCCAGGCGATTCGCGATGATTTCCTCGCCTTGGACGTTCCTGACCGACTTCAGCTTCTGCTGGAGTTCTCCGATTCCCTCCCGGAAGTCCCAGAAGGGTTGGTTGCCTCCGACGAATGGGAGCGAGTAGAGGAATGCCAGTCCCCTGTCTTCATCTCGGTTGATGCGACCCCGGACGTTGTGGTGGTCCACGCAACGGCCCCCGCTGAAGCTCCGACCACGAGGGGATTTGCTTCCATCTTGGTTCATGGTCTTCGCGGCATGACCCCTGAGCAGGTAAAGGCGGTTCCTGCTGATTTTCCTCTGCTTCTCGGACTCCAAAACGCCGTGAGCATGCTTCGCCTCCGAGGAATGTCGGGGATGTTGTGGCGTATCAAGCGCCAGGTTGACGAGAGCCTGTCCTGAGTGAATCTCTACCGGGTGCTCCCACCGCCACCCCAAGCATTCGACCTCGGTGATGAATCTGACCTGGCACCAGTTGCTGCTGATCTCGCCCCTCCGGCCACCGCTTGGGTAAGGGCCGTCCTGGTCACTAACGCGCTTGGCGACACAGAAGGCCTGGATGGCACGAGCGGCAGCCTTACCTCAGGTGTGGACCGGAAACTTCTTGGGCTCCAGCGCGCTGCATTTGACGTGATTGTGATGGGTGCAACAACAGCCAGGCGTGAACGCATTCCCGTTCCGCAGACCACTCCCCTGGCGGTCGTCACGACCTCCGGTGACTTAAGCGGGCACCAGCTCCTGGTCACGCCGGGGAGCCAATTAGTCGTTGTCACACGACCTGGGGCCGCTGCCACAGTTCAGGAGACACTGGGCGACATCACGGCAGAGATCATCACAATAGATGGCGAGGGCTTTATTCCGGCGACAGAGGTTCGCAACGCGCTGCGCGAGAGACTCGGCGCAAAGACGTTCCTCTTGGAGGGAGGCCGCAGCATTTGGGAATCCTGGGTTGACCTGATTGACGAAGTGGCCCTGTCCGTTGCCCCGCCTCCGAATGACCACCACCGGGGAATTCCCTCGTGGTGGCCGCTGGACACGTCTTCGTGGCAGCTGACCTCGTTGATGACCGATGATGCCAAGATGCTCTACCACCGCTACCAAACCGGCATCCGCGGCGCGCCCTCGGGCCTCCGTGACTCCAGCGCTTTACGCTAAAAACATGATTCAGGCTGCCCCCGCAGGAGAGGTGCCCAAGGAGTTCAGTGACGCTGTCGCCTCGGCAGCACAGGCAACGCTCCGGCCTGAGCTTCGTGTGGTGGAAACGGCTGCGCCCGAGGGTCTGGCCCCTTACCAGTTGGCGTGGGCCGCCGACGTTGAGCCCTCCCAGACCACCTCGGACGAGGAATATGGAACGGGGCGTCTCGTGTTTTTGTGCGACCCGGAGCGTCCAGAAGCCTGGGGCTCGGCGTATCGCATGGTGGTCTTCGCCCAAGCTCCCGTTGACCCGTCGATGGGTGCTGACCAATTTCTGCCGAATGTCGCCTGGTCGTGGCTCATGGATGCACTGGATATCCGCGGTGCTGCCTATGACCACGCGGCTGGCACCACCACGACCGTGCTCTCCACAGGATTTGGCGAACTCGCGGGCGATCGTCAGGGCGCCCAGGTTGAAGTTCGCGCCTCCTGGAGCCCAACGTCCAGTGACCTCAAGCCTCATCTCGAGGCATGGTCAGAGTTTCTCTGCATGCTGGCAGGTTTCCCACCCACCCCCGATGGAGTGGCAGCCCTGCCGCCGCAACGCTCGGCCCCATGAGCGAAACCTTAGAAGAGACTCCTCCGCTCCCACCCGCTATTGCCCAAGCGCCCATTGTCCTCGTCGAGGACCGAACCGCCTTCCGCCACGCTCTGGATGGCCTGCTGGAGGGTTCAGGTCCACTCGCCCTCGACGCTGAGCGCGCCAGTGGCTTCCGCTATTCCTCTCGGGCATACCTGGTTCAGGCACACCGGCAGGGAACGCCCAACTATCTGATTGACCCCGTGGGCGTGGGGGCTCTTGATGACATAACGCATGAACTCTCAGACCTCGAATGGATTATTCACGCGGCCCACCAAGACCTTCCCTGCCTTCGTGAAGCCGGGGTGAACCCCGTGACGCTTTTTGACACTGAACTCGGCGCCAGGCTCGCGGGTCTCCCCCGGGTCGGACTCCAAGGTGTCATGGAAGATGTCCTTGGCCTCAGCCTCGCCAAAGAACACTCCGCCGCAGACTGGTCAACCCGCCCACTTCCTGCACCGTGGTTGACCTATGCGGCCTTGGACGTGGAATACCTCCCCCAGGTTCGCGACGAAATTCACCGCATACTCTCCGAGCAAGATAAATGGGGCATTGCCGCCGAGGAGTTCCAGGCCCAACTGTCTCTCACCCCTAACACTCCCCGGTCGGAACCCTGGCGCAGGCTTTCTGGTCTCCACCAGATTCGTGGACCCAGAAAGCTCGCGATTGCCCGCGAGTTGTGGGAGACCCGTGAGTCATACGCCGAAGCGATTGACACAGCACCGGGTCGACTGGTCCCCGACCGTGCCCTTGTGGCAGCGGTCTTGGCAGACCCTCCCACCAAGAGAGAGCTGGCAGGACTCAAGTCTTTCAACGGCAGGGCCTCACGATCAGAACTGGACCGCTGGTGGGACGCCATCGAACGAGGGCGCACAACGGAAAGCCTCCCAGAAGCACGCTCAACATCCGAGGGCCCTCCGCCTCCCCGGGTCTGGCAGGAGAAGAACCCTGTGGCGTGGGCTCGCTTGAACGCGTCTAAAGAAGAACTCACCCGCCTTAGTCAGGAGCAATCGATTCCCTCCGAGAACCTGCTCACCCCGGATTTTCTCCGCAGGCTCTGCTGGGATGCGCCCACCGACATCTCTGCCTCAGGAATACGCCAAGCGCTTCTCGACAGGGGCGCCAGGGTGTGGCAGGTGGATATTGTTGCGCAAGCTCTCAGCGAGGCATTTCGGGACGCCGGCGAAGCCGAACCACCCTCCAACGAACCCCAGTAGTACGAGGGTTCAGCAGGAAGTTACCGCCGGTTCTCGGTTTCAGGGTGAGCAGTGATCGCTGTGTCGCCGGAGCTCTCCGCCGGCAGGGGGCGTGCGACCGGGACTTTCATGCCGAGCACCTGCGCCACGACATTGCGGGCGATGGTCTGGGACGTGAGTCCGACAGCAGTGAGTATCTCAGAGCGCTCAGCATGGTCAAGGAACTGATCGGGGAGCCCGATTTCATCCACTGCGGTGTCTACTCCAGCGGCCCGAAGTTCTTGGCGGATTCTTGTGCCCACGCCGCCGACTCGGATACCATCTTCAATGCTGATGACAATGCGGTGGTCTCTCGCCATCGTGATGATGCTCGGTGCTACTGGAACTACCCAGCGTGGGTCAATGACGGTGGCACCAATACCCTGATCCGCCAAGCGCTCGCGCACCTCAAGAGCTAAGTGCGCCATCGGGCCAACAGCAACAATCAGGACGTCCTTGTGTGCAGCCTCCGCGAGAACATCGACTCCGTCCTTGGTCCGCCGCAGCGCCTCCAACTCTGGTGCGACAGATCCTTTCGGGAACCGCAACACTGTGGGCGCATCATCGATGGCAATGGCTTCTTTAAGTTCTTCGCGTAAGCGCTTGGCATCTCTCGGAGCCGCCAAGCGGATACCCGGAACCACCTGGAGGATCGAGAGATCCCACATGCCGTGGTGACTGGGGCCATCGGGGCCGGTGACGCCAGCTCGGTCCAATACAAATGTGACACCCGCTTTGTGAAGCGCGACATCCATGAGCACCTGATCAAATGCGCGGTTGATAAACGTGGCATAGACGGCAACGACCGGGTGCATACCGCCGTAAGCGAGTCCTGCCGCACTTGCGACGGCGTGCTGTTCGGCAATACCAACATCGAGCACCCGCTCGGGATACTGAGCTGCCATGCGGTGCAGGCCTGTGGGCCGCAGCATGGCAGCGGTGATTCCCACTACCTTGTCGTTCTCCCCCGCGATATGCAGCATCTCGTCGCCGAACACCCCAGTCCACGACATCGTGTTGGAGGACTCTCGGTTCTCTCCGGTAAGGGGGTCAATCTGGCCCACCGCGTGGAACTGATCGGCCTCATCGTCAAGGGCCGGTTGGTAACCGCGACCCTTTTGGGTAATGACGTGAACAATGACCGGAGCTTTGCGCGCTTTGGCTTGACGAAGCGCTCGCTCAACATCCTCGATGTTGTGGCCATCGACTGGACCCAAGTACTTGATATCGAGGTTCGAATACAGGTGGTCGTTGTTGGCAAAACGAGACAGGAAGCCACGGGTACCACCACGCAACCCCCGGAACACAGCCTTTCCTGGGGCGCCAAAGAGGCCAAAGAATCGCTCCGCGGTGGATTTGAAGACCCGATAAGAGCCCTTGGCGCGGACATTGCCGAGGAACCTGGCCATGCCCCCGATGGTCGGTGCATAGGAGCGGCCATTGTCGTTGACCACGATGATGAGATTGCGCTCGTTGTCGTGGGAAATGTTGTTGAGCGCCTCCCACGTCATGCCACCGGTGAGCGAACCATCCCCGACAACGGCGACCACATAGCGGTCGCGCTCGCCGGTCATGTGAAAAGCGCGAGAGATTCCTTCGGCCCAGCTCAAGGAGCTCGACGCGTGGGAGCTCTCAACAATGTCGTGCTCCGACTCGGAGCGTTGTGGGTAACCGGCAAGGCCGCCTTTTTGGCGAAGCCCCGAGAAGTCTTGGCGCCCGGTCAGGAGCTTGTGAACATACGATTGGTGTCCGGTGTCCCAGATGAAGGGGTCCCTGGGCGAATCAAAAACTCGGTGCAAAGCAATGGTCAGCTCCACCACACCAAGGTTTGGGCCCAAGTGCCCGCCGGACTTTGCAACCTCGGTGATGAGGAATTGCCGAATCTCGTCCGCTAGCTCGTCGAGTTGGGCGGAACTCAAAGCATCCAGGTCCCGGGGGGTGGAAATTGAGCTCAACAACGACATGCCCTAAGCCTACGACCTAAGACTTGGGAGGTGCCAACCGGCAAGCTGTGGCCTCGCCTAGAGCAAAGAACGCAGCACGTACTGGAGGATTCCACCGTTTCGGTAGTAGTCAGCCTCCGCGGGGGTGTCAATACGGACCACCGCGTCGAAGGTAACCGGTGCCTTGCCCGCCGCCGAGTGATCGGTGGGGTTGGCGCTCACTCGGAGCGTGGCGGGAACAGGACCGTCATTGAGGGCAACGATGCCCTCAATGCTGAACTCTTCCGTGCCATCCAAGCCCAGCGATGAGGCGTTCTGACCACCCGGGAACTGCAGGGGAACAACGCCCATGCCAATCAAGTTTGATCGGTGGATGCGCTCGAAGCTCTCGGCGATCACTGCGCGAACACCCAGGAGACTCGTGCCCTTTGCCGCCCAGTCCCTGGAGGATCCAGAGCCGTACTCTTTGCCGGCAAGGATCACGAGCGGTGTTCTGCCAGCGGCATAGCTCTCCGAGGCGTCGTAGATGGTCGCCTGTGAACCGTCGGTTGTGGTGAAGTCCCTCGTGAAGCCGCCTTCAACGCCCTGCAGCAGGAGGTTCTTCAGGCGGATATTCGCGAATGTTCCGCGAATCATGACCTCGTGGTTTCCGCGGCGAGAACCATAGGAGTTGAAGTCCAAGCGGTCGATTCCGCGGTCGCTGAGGTAACGACCGGCAGGACTGTCGGCCTTGATCGAACCAGCGGGGCTGATGTGGTCGGTGGTGACAGAATCACCCAGCAAAGCGAGAACCCGGGCTCCGGAAATGTCGGTGACCGCCGCCGGCGCCTTGGTCATACCCTCGAAATACGGGGGTTTTCTGACATAGGTCGATGCCTCATCCCACTCAAACGTGTCACCGGTGGGAGTGGGCAATGAGCGCCAGCGGTCATCACCATCGAACACACTCGCGTACTGCTTGAGGAACATGTCGGTGTCGATCGACGAGTCGATGGTGGCTTGAACCTCAGCGGCATCCGGCCACACATCGGCCAGGAAGACATCCTTGCCCTGCTGATCTTGGCCGAGGGGCTGAGCATCGAAATCGAAGTCCATCGTGCCGGCCAGAGCGTAGGCAATGACGAGGGGTGGACTTGCGAGGTAGTTCATCTTCACGTCTGGATTAATCCGACCCTCAAAGTTCCGGTTACCCGAGAGCACCGCAGTAACCGCAAGGTCGTTGTCGTTGATGGCCTGCGAGATCTCATCGGCGAGCGGGCCGGAGTTACCAATGCAGGTGGTGCAGCCATAGCCGACCAGATAGAAGCCAAGAGCTTCCAGGTCATCCATCAGCCCCGCCTTCTCGTAGTAGTCGGTGACCACTTTCGAGCCGGGAGCGAGAGTTGTTTTGACCCAGGGCTTGGATTTCAGGCCCTTCTTAGCAGCGTTGCGTGCGAGCAAACCCGCGGCCAACATCACCGAGGGGTTTGAGGTGTTGGTGCACGATGTGATTGCTGCGATGGTGACCGCACCGTTTTCCAACTCGAAGTTCGAACCCCCGACCGTCACAGGGACGCCCGTGGTTGCGGTTTCCTTGGACAAGAAGCCCTCCAGGTCCTTGTGGAACTGATCCTGGGCGTGATCCAAAGCAATACGATCCTGGGGTCTGCGAGGCCCAGCAATGCTCGGCACGACAGTCTGAAGATCAAGCTCCATGTATTCGCTGTAGCGAGGCTCAATGGCGGGGTCGTGCCAGAGGCCCTGCTCTTTGGAGTAGGCCTCTACCAAAGCGATCTGCTCTGCACTGCGGCCGGTGAGGCGCAAGTAATCCAGCGTGACCTCGTCAATCGGGAACATTGCCGCCGTGGAGCCAAACTCCGGGCTCATGTTTCCAATCGTCGCGCGGTTCGCCAGTGGCACGTGAGCAACGCCAGCTCCGTAGAACTCAACAAACTTGCCCACAACTCCGTGCGCCCGGAGCATCTGAGTAATGGTCAAAACCACGTCGGTTGCGGTGACGCCTGCCGGGATCATTCCGGTGAGCTTGAATCCCACAACGCGAGGAATGAGCATCGACACGGGCTGGCCCAGCATGGCCGCCTCGGCTTCGATTCCGCCAACACCCCAACCCAGAACACCGAGACCATTCACCATCGTGGTGTGGGAGTCGGTTCCCACACAGGTGTCGGGGAAGGCTTGGGTGACTCCTCCGAGGTCCTTCGTGTAGGTCACCTTGGCCAGGTTCTCGATGTTCACCTGGTGGACGATTCCGGTGCCAGGGGGCACCACCTTGAAGTTGTTGAATGCAGTCTGACCCCACCGCAAGAACTGGTAGCGCTCACCATTTCGTTCATACTCAATGTCGACGTTGCGGGTGAAGGAGTCCGGCTGCCCGAAAAGATCAGCAATAACCGAGTGGTCGATGACCAGTTCGGCGGGCGACAGCGGGTTCACTTTGCTGGGGTCGCCACCTAAATCAACAATTGCCTCGCGCATGGTCGCAAGGTCCACGATGCACGGAACACCGGTGAAGTCCTGCAACACAACACGTGCTGGTGTGAACTGAATCTCGGTGGAGGGTTCGGCTTTCGGATCCCAACTGCCCAGCGCACTGATTTGGTCCTTGGTGATGTTGGCGCCGTCTTCAGTACGCAGGAGATTCTCTAAGAGCACTTTGAGGCTGAACGGCAACGTCTCGTGGCCCTCGACGCTGCTCGTGCGATAAATCTCGAAGTCTTTGCCCCCGACGTTCAGTGTGGCCTTGGCGCCAAAGCTGTTGAGTGAACTCACGAGGGATTCTCCTTGTCTGCGAAATGCGCAGTTATCTTGACATCAAGACAAATACTATCACTGGGCTTTGGCTTCACGGCCTCGATAAACCGCCCTCATCAGCAGCCAGGTGAACCAGAGTGCTGCTGCATAGAGCGGGATTCCCATCATGAGTTTGGCGAGCGCCAGTGCGCTCACTTGTCCCGCAAAATAGAGCGGCAACTGCACGGCCAAGCGCGCCGAGAACACACCCACCCAGAGCCAGGTCGCGCTCGTTGCTACCCGGCGAGTGGCCGGGTCACTGCGCCACGACTCATCACCGACCAGCACCGCGGCGAAAACACCAACGAGTGGTCGTCGCACTGCGAGCGAAACCAGGAGCCCCACCACCCAGAGGCCATTGACGAGAAAACCGAGCAGGAAATTGTCTTCAGCTCGCCCCGACCACAGCGCCACCCCAGCAGAAGCAGCAATTCCCACGAGCCCGGCAAGGGCAGGCATCAGCGGGGATTTCTGGAGCAAGCGGGCGAAGATAAAACCAACCGCAACGGCCAATGGCGCGCTGACCGACCACACAAGATCCTGAGTCAGGGTGTAAACAACGAGAAAGCCAATACCGGGCAACAGCGCCTCAATGACTCCCCGCGTCCTTCCCACTGCCGCCCAGAGCGCTTCGCTGGTGGGCGCTTCACCCGGTCTTACGGTGCCAAAGGCCGACTCGCCGAGCGCCTTGGCCACCCGATTCGACTCGGGTGTTTCCACCGGCTAGACCTCCTCGGTCGCGCCAGGGGCGTTATTCGTCGGCACCCTCAGGGGCAAGAGTTCTCTTGGCGGCATCGGGACCTCGCCTCGCACCACGACAACGCTGCGCAGCATGGCATGAATCACCTCGGCTGCCTCGGGGTTTGTTGCGGCCGTGCCACCAATGACCCCGCGCAGGAACCAGCGCGGACCGTCAATTCCGACGAAGCGCACCTTTCTCGAGCTAAAAGAACTGCCCGCTTGAACGGGGACGTCTGCATTGACTTCGGGCCCAAAGGGACCGTCGTGCTCAAGTGCCCTACCACCCTGTTTGGTGATCTGGTCGATGATCTGCGCCCGGATACCGTGCCAGAGGCCACTGGAGCGGGGAGCAGCAAAGGGCTGAATCTGGAGGGTTGAGCCTTCATATTCGAGGGTCACAGCGATAACTCGCTGCGAACTCTTTTCCACCTCGAGGCGCAACTGCATGCCGCGCTTGGGGTCGATGCGCAGACTTCCCAGATCGACGGAGGGCTTCACGGAGCCGGCCTCGCTGTCATCGAGCGGGCCAGTCAGTTGGCGGTCAGCGGGAGCGGACTTCGGGTAGTCGCCCTCGAAGCCCTCAACCGTGGTGGGAATGTCTGTCACTGGGTTCTCCTCGTATCAGGCGTGCTGCCCGGTTGATCCAAATCCTCCGGCAGCACGTTCGGTTCCCGGCAAACGCTCCACCTCGTGAAAACGTGCCTGCGCCATGGGAGAAACTACCAGCTGGGCAATCCGGTCGCCCGGTTCCACAATAAAACTCTCGGTGAGGTCTGTATTAATAAGGACAACCTTGATCTCCCCGCGATATCCCGCGTCGATGACACCCGGTGCATTGACCAAGCTAATGCCGTGTTTAGCGGCGAGACCGCTGCGAGGCATCACGTAGCCGACGAATCCCTGCGGAAGAGCAATGGACGTTCCGGTGGCCACGACGGCACGTTCGCCAGGCCCCAGCGTGAGGGACTCACTGCTCGTCAAATCACAACCGGCATCGCCTGGCTTGGCATACCGCGGAACGTTTCCGACCACCAAAACGTCGGGGCTTTGCGTCTCTTCCACAGTCTCCAGGGTATACGTGGTGCAATAGAGCCATGAACGTCTATCGCGAGAAGCTAAGCCCGTCCTGGTGGATGGTCGTGGCAACCGGGCTTTTTCTCCCCGCCACCACACTCATTTTTCTTCCCCTGAGTATCCCTCTGGGGCTGGGTGTTGGGGCAGCGCTGTGGGGCGGTTCGATTGGCCTGCTCTGGGCCCTCTCCCCCACGATTTCGACCAACGGGCAGACCATCATGGCCGGGCGCGCTCAGATCGAGCGGAAGTTTGTGACCGGGTTAGAAGCCTTCCACCGTGAGGAGGCCCGCCAGGAGCGCGGACCCAGACTCGACGCCAGAGCGTGGCTTGTGATTCGCCCGTGGGTCGATGCGGTGGTCAAAGTAACAATCTCTGACCCACAAGACCCCACGCCCTACTGGATCGTGTCGTCCCGAAATCCCGAGCGTTTCATTGCCGCATGGCGGGCGGGCGAAACTACCTAGAGCACTCCGAACACACGGGGCCAAGTTTGGTGTCGTGATCGAGCTGCGAGCGGTGCTTGACCAAGAAGCACTCCACACAGGTGAACTCGTCTGCCTGCGGAGGAAGTACGACAACGTCGAGTTCAACATTGGCAAGATCCTGACCGGCAAGCTCAAGGGAACCGAGGTTATCGGCGTCCTCGGCGTCAACGACCCCAGAGAGTTTGTCTGGCACGCGCTCCTGGAGTGCCTGGATAGATTCAGTATCTTCTTCGGACTTACGCGGTGCGTCGTAGTCGGTTGCCATTGTGGCGCTCGCTCCCTCGGGTCAGGTGGTGGGAATGTGCGGCGTTAGTTTGCCTGATAAACCTTGGAAAATCCAAAACGCACGTCCCAACACCGGTTTAGGGTAGCCGGCCCGGGAGAATCTGGGTCGCGCCACACCCAAAAATATTTCGATATCTCTTGGGCTAGCGTGACAAGCTACTACTACACCGCGCAAGGAGGGGGAGGTCAGATGGAGAACCTGAGCATTGTGGGCGCAAACGACGGCCACATCATCCTCGTCTCCTCCGACGGGGAGCGCTTCCAGGTCCCCATCAACGATGCTCTTCTGGGTGCACTTCGCGCGCCATCCCCCGGTCCTGGTGCCACCCACCGCTCAAGCCCCAAGGACATTCAGGCTCACATCCGGCGCGGTCTCACAGCCCGCCAAGTGGCTGATCTCACGGGTGAAGAGCTCCCCTACATCGAAAAATTTGAAGGCCCAGTTCTCGCTGAGCGACAGTTCGTTGTGGATCAAGCGCTCGCTGTGACCGTCACTCAGAAGAATGGCCCCGAAATGTCCTTTGGTACTGCGGTGCGAGCCAGGCTTGAGGACATCACCGCCGCCGAAGACTCATGGTCAGCATGGAAAGAAGAATCCGGCTGGCAAGTTGAGCTGCTCTTTCACGAAGGCGATGTCGAACATCGTGCGCGCTGGGCTTTCGATCCCAGGAAGCACCTCATCTCGCCCGTCAACGATGACGCCGCTGTGTTGTCCCGGCACGAACCCATGCCCACCACTCTCATCCCCAAGCTGAGCGCCGTCCCTTCGGCTGACCGCCCAGAGCGTTTCGATTCAGACATTTTTGAAGCTTCCGACCTGGGGGAAACCGGCCCCATGCTCGAGCCAGTGCCCTATGGCCGGCAGGGTGATGGCCCAGATGGCGACCGGATGGCAGATACCGCCGATCTGCTTGAGGTTTTGCGGCGCAAGCGTGGCGAGCGCGATGTAGTCCAGGAGAGCGAACCGGACACCTCGCGTGCCGGGCACCCCTCCACAGGTGGCATCCACCTGGTTGAGGATGACAGCCACACCGCAGAGGTCACCCCCATCGGGCATACCAGCGACGATGATTCTGACGACGATCCCGAGCCGCCACCCACCACTAAGAAGACCCGCCCAGCAATGCCAAGCTGGGACGACATTGTCTTTGGTGCCAGAAGCGACGACGACCCGGCTTAGGCCCAAGCCCCGATCGGAATGACGGGGATCTCTCTTTCTCGCGCGGTCAGCGAACCGTGTTGTCCCACCATCGCCATGGAGGTCGCTGAGGCGGTGGATTCTCTGTAGGCAACAAGGCTGTCGATGCAGGCGACCGTAATGTCACCGACTCGCTCGAGCACGCCATCAGCCACTGGCCCTAGCCACCCCTCGTCAACAAGCTGTTCTCTCGTCATCACTTTCGCCGCGCCACCGAGGCCCTCGTCCCACGCAGCGTGGACGTCAGCCAGCGCATCAGGGCTGTCCAAGTAAAGCTGGGGAACCCGTGGTTCACCACCCCACGCAGCGACGTGCTGGAGCAATGGGGAGCCCTCCGCGATGATCAGCTTGTGTTCCTCCGGAACGTCGATCATGCCGTGATCAGCTGTGATGACCAGGCCTTCATCGTCCCGGAGCAAGGCCGACATGGCTTCCAGAGAAGCATCGAGCTCCTCCAGGCGGTGGGTCCAGGATTCTGAGGCAACACCTTGGGAGTGGCCAGTGCGATCAAGTGCTGGCCAGTAAAGATAGGCCAATGCCCGATCGTTGCGATCAAAAAACTCCCGCATTGCTTCTGCCTGTTCTTCGAGCGTCTTCACACCTCGAAAAGTAGCTCCGCGCCAGACGGCTTTGGTGAAGTCGCTGCCGTGAAACCGAGCTTCCCCGAGCGCTAACGAGGGGATCCCTTGCCCGGCAGCGGTCTCGAAAATCGTGGGTCGTAACTGCCAGGTGTCGGGGTCCACGTGGGGAGCCCAGTCCTTCAGGTGATTGATCATCATGCCGGATATTGGGTCCCGGATTGTGTACCCGACGATTCCGTGCCGACCAGCACCAACGCCGGTGGTCAGCGATGTGAGAGCGCTGGCGGTTGTGGAAGGGAAACCGGAGTCCGCGACAAGGCCTCTCGTCGACCAGGCACTGTGCAGCCAGCGTGCGTGGCCCTTGCGATCGCGAAGATTTGCAGCACCAAGACCATCGACAACCAACACCGCGGCCTTGTTAACTCGGCCCAGACCCAGCGGATTCTCCTCGCCGAGGACTGCGCGGTGGCAACTCTCCAGCACGTCGGCAAGCCTCAGTGGCGTCGACGCCTGAACCAGTACCATAGGCGCCATCCTATGACTGCCCCGACTTCTCCCTCCCCTGCCCTGCCCTCAGAACGAATCGTCGACGTCGAACTGACCGATGAGATGCAGGGCTCCTTCCTGGAATACGCCTATTCGGTCATCTACTCCAGGGCCCTCCCCGACGCGAGAGACGGCCTCAAACCCGTCCAGCGTCGCATCATCTACCAGATGGCCCAGATGGGGCTCTCCCCAGAAAAGGGACACGTCAAGTCCGCCCGCGTAGTTGGCGAGGTCATGGGAAAGCTTCACCCGCACGGCGATAGTGCGATTTATGACGCACTCGTGCGCTTGGCTCAGAACTTCAGCCTGAGAATCCCCATGGTGGATGGACACGGCAACTTCGGCTCACTGGATGATGGGCCCGCAGCCGCCAGGTATACGGAGGCCCGTTTACGGCCCGAGGCCATGGCCATGGTCGCCGACCTCGACGAGGACGTCGTGGATTTTGTACCCAACTACGACAACCAGCTTCTTCAACCGAGTGTGTTGCCAGCTGCGATTCCCCATCTTCTCGTCAATGGAGCCAGCGGTATCGCCGTGGGTATGGCCACCAATATGGCACCCCACAACCTCGGTGAAGTTGTCGAAGCGCTGCGTCACCTTATCGACCACCCCGATGCCACACTCGAATCGCTCATGGCTTTCCTGCCAGGCCCAGATCTTCCCACCGGTGGAACGATTGTTGGCCTCGAGGGCATCACAGAGGCTTACGAAACAGGTCGCGGGAGCTTCAAAACCCGGGCGACGGTCAGTGTTGAAAACGTTGGCCCCAGGAAAACCGGCCTGGTGATCACCGAACTCCCCTACCTTGTTGGACCCGAGCGCGTCATTGACAAGATCAAGGACGCCGTCAACAGCAAGAAGCTCACCGGCATCAGCGATGTGACAGACCTCACCGACCGACACAACGGGCTGCGACTCGTCATTAGCCTGAAGAGTGGCTTTGATCCCCAAGCGGTCTTGGCTGAGTTATACCGACTGACGCCCCTGGAAGAGAACTTCTCCATCAACTCGGTGGCACTGGTTAACGGACAACCACAGACGCTTGGCCTCAAAGAGTTGCTCGAAGTCTTCCTGGAGCACCGGGTGGCCGTGGTGACGAGGCGATCCGTTTTCAGGCTCGACCAAAAGACGCAGCGTTTGCACCTGGTTGAAGGTCTTCTCATTGCGATGACCGACATTGACCAAGTCATTCAGGTAATCCGCTCCTCCGACGACGTCGCCGCGGCCCGCACCCGCCTTCAGGAGGTCTTCTCGCTCAGCCTCGAGCAGACCGACTACATCTTGGAGCTTCGTCTTCGTCGCCTCACGCGCATGTCCACGATCGAGCTGGAAACTGAGCGCGACGCACTTCGAGAACAGATCGCCCACTTGAAGGCCCTGCTCGCCGACCCCGAACTGATTCGACGCACGGTCTCGGATGAATTGGCCGCTATGTCCGAGGCGTATGGAACCCCACGCCGGAGTGTGCTCTCGGGCGTAACCGCTCCTGTGGCACGAGCAAAGCCGACCGTTGCCAACCTCGAGATCACTGACGCCCCCTGCGATGTTCTCGTATCGGCCAGCGGCAAGGCCGCTCGCGTTGTGTGGCTAGAGGGTGCGGTGACTGCGCTCAGCAGCCGAAGTGCCCATGATGCACTCTTGGCTAGGACCTCCTCCCGCCTGCGGGGCTCGCTTGGTGCTCTGACCAGCGCCGGAAACATGCACGTGTTCCAACCGATGGACCTCCCCGAGCTTGACCCGACCCGACCGAAGCTCGCTGAAGGCGTCTCGCTCCACGAGTTCCTAGGTCTGGGTCAGAGCGATGGCACCATTGTGGGAGTCGTGAATCTCGATGATTCCCCGACAGTCATGCTCGGCACCGCTGCCGGAATCGTCAAGCGCATCGCGCTCTCCGGCCTTCCGGAGAAAACCCACCACAGCCTCATTGCCCTCAAAGACGGTGACACTGTCGTGGGCGCTGGAATCGCCGGCGATGACACGCACTGCGTGTTCATCACCTCAACCGGCCAGCTTCTGCACTTCCCCGCAACGGCGGTGCGGCCTCAGGGCCCAAGCGCCTCGGGAATGGCGGGAATTGCGCTCGGCGAGGGGGCTGGGGTGATGTGGGCCGGAGCCCTCTCACCGAAGGATGCCACCGTAATCACAGTGTCTGGTTCGTCCCAGGTCCTGCCAGGCACTGAGGCGGTCAGGATCAAGCGCACACCCCTAGCCGAGTTCCCCTCCAAGGGGAGGGCGACCGGTGGCGTGCGAGCACACACGTTCTTGAAGGGCGAAGATGTCCTAGTGAGGGCCTTTGTCGGGAAAACGCCTCTGGCGCTTGGTTCCCAGGGAGTGCCTCTCGAGCTCGACCTACAGGAGGCAAAGCGAGATGCTTCTGGCGCACTAGCACCAGAGAGCCCCGAGGCCTTTGGCGAAGCGCTGGCCTAAGCGTCGATTCGCTCCCGGGATAGGCCTGGCCCAGAGACAATAAAGTCCCTGCGGGGAGCAACATCGTTGCCCATCAGCAGCTCGAACACGTCTGAGGCCGCTTGGGCATCAGAGACCCTGACCCGTCTCAGGGTCCGCCCAGCGGGATTCATCGTGGTGTCAGCAAGCTGATCAGCATCCATTTCGCCAAGGCCCTTGTAGCGCTGAATGGGCTCCTGGTAGGTCTTGCCAGCGGCTTTGAGCGAAGCCAGAACAGTCATCAGTTCCTCTTCCGAGTAGGTGTAGATGACGTCGTTGCCCGCTTTGCCGCGGCCCTGCACAATCACGCGGTGGAGGGGCGGAACCGCGGCATACACGCGTCCCGCCTCAACAAGGGGGCGCATGTAGCGAAAGAACAGGGTGAGTAGCAGGGTTCGGATGTGGGCGCCATCGACGTCAGCATCGGACATGATGATGATTTTCCCGTAGCGAGCGCTCGTGAGATCGAAGGTTCGGCCAGATCCGGCGCCGACAACCTGGATGATGGCAGCACACTCTTGGTTGTCGAGCATGTCTTGGACGGAAGCCTTCTGGGTATTGAGGATTTTGCCTCGAATCGGCAACAGCGCTTGATGATTGCTGTCCCTGGCAAGCTTCGCGGTGCCCAGCGCTGAATCGCCCTCCACGATGAACAGTTCAGTGCCTTCCACGTCCTTGGTGCGACAGTCCACCAGCTTGGTGGGCAAAGTGGAGGACTCGAGCGCCGTTTTTCTACGCTGGGTCTCTTTGTGAGCCCGGGCGGAGAGACGAGTCTTCATTTCCGCAACGATCTTCTCCTGGAGGAGCGCGCTCGCTGCCTTGTCGTCCCGTTTGCTAGACGCAAACTTCTGGGCAAGGCCCTCGGCAACAACCGCGTGCACAATGGCCTTAATGCCCGGAGTGCCGAGCACCTCTTTGGTCTGGCCTTCAAACTGTGGTTCAGGTACCCGCACGGCAACAATCGCGGTCAGGCCGGCGACGATGTCGTCCTTCTCGACCTTGTCTTTGCCGACCTTGAGGCGGCGCGCATTCTTGTCAATCTCTCCACGGATGGCCTTGACGAGCCCCGCATCGAAGCCCGCCTGGTGGGTGCCACCCTTCGGGGTCTGGATGATGTTCACAAAACTTTTCGCGACCGTGTCGTAACCGGTGCCCCACTGGACCACAACATCCACGTGCACGTCCCGTGTGACATCAGTGGATTCCAAGCGCCCCTGGGAGTCCAACATGGGAACTGTCTCGTCGAATTGGCCAGAGCCAGAAAAATGCCACGGGCCAACGACCGGTTGGTCGGGGGCCAGAAACTCGAGAAAGTCCCGGAGACCACCCTCGGAAGAGTAGGTAACAACAGACTCCTCCGCGCCGGTGCGGTCATGAACCTGGATTGTCAGCCCTGGGACCAAAAAGGCTGTTTGCCGGGATCTCTCGGCGAGTTCAGGAGAGGCAAAGGACGCCGTCTTGCCAAAGATCTGAGGGTCTGGCCAAAAACGGACCCGTGTTCCGGTCACACCTTTGGCGACTTTTCCAAGGCGGGCAAGTTCGCTGTTGTCCACGAAAGGCTCAAACGCTGAACCCGGACCCTTCGCCCCCTCCACGTCGGTGAAGATGCCGGGTTCGCCCCGCCTGAAGGACATGCCCCAGGTGACTCCGTCGCGGTCGACCTCGACGTCGAGTCGCTCCGAAAGAGCGTTCACTACCGAGGCGCCGACGCCGTGAAGACCTCCGGAAGTTGCGTAGGACCCAGCCCCAAACTTTCCACCCGCGTGAAGCTTGGTAAAGACCAATTCCACGCCGGTGAGGCCCGATTTTGGCTCGATATCAACAGGAACACCGCGCCCTCGGTCGTGCACCTCAACGCTGCCATCAGACTGAACCATGACCGAGATATCTGTGCCGTGACCGGCCACCGCTTCGTCGACAGAGTTGTCGATGAGTTCCCAGAGGCAGTGCATGAGGCCTCTGGCATCGGTAGAACCGATGTACATGCCGGGGCGCTTTCGGACAGCCTCGAGGCCTTCTAAAACTGAGAGATGCCTGGCTGAATAGTCTGAACTTGCCACGGTCTGGGAACTCCTTGTGTTGTAACGCACCCCCGAGCATAGGCCTGGGGTGGGACAAGGCACGCTCACACCGCCGAGATTCGTAACTACGCGGTAGGCGAACCTGGGAGAGTCTGACCACGAATCACAGCACAGTCGTGATGAAATGTTCCAGAACAACAACACCGGGCCAAGGAGAGACAATGTCTTACGCAGCAACCGAGACCACCGACAGCGCTCTCGACATTGTCGCGCCACTGGGCGCCGGCGACGTTTGCGACAGCTGCGGTGCACAGGCCTATGTTCGTGTGACGCTCAGCGCAGGAGAGCTTCTCTTCTGCGGTCACCACGCGTCGAAATACCGCGAGTCTCTCGGCGACAAGATCGTCAAGTGGCACGACGAAACAGACCGACTGCGGGATGACCGCGCGCACTAAGTCAGGCCCTCCCCTGCGGAGCGCCGAGCTCTCGCGTGTGGCGCTCACTACCAACCTCACTGCACTTCGAGCCGAGCACGGGGACGACGTCGTTCTTGATCTCCGGGCCGACGCTCTCGGTTGCGGTCTGGCGGAAGTGGGCGCAGTGGCCCAGGAGGTCGGCATTCGGCACTGCCTCATCGATTCTTCACAACTGGCACCTACTGGTCTTCATGCCGCTGCGCCTGGCACACCCGCGGTGTCTGGCTGGTGGGACGGCCCAGGAGGCCCAGTGGTGGCCTTCAGCGCCACCGTTATTTCTGTTAAGGCTGTGCCCTCTGGGACCCCCGTGTCCTACGGCTATGAATACACCACCACCAGCGACACCACGCTGGCTTTGGTGAGCGCCGGCTTCGCCGATGGTGTTCCCCGAGTCCCAGGCGCCAGGATCGCCCTCGGCGGAGCTCTCTTCCCCATCGCCGGTCGCATAGCTATGGACCAGTGCGTGGTGGACGTCGGGAACGCAGCAGTCACGGTTGGCGACCGAGCGATGATCTGGGGGGACTCCCCCTCCCTGGCCCAGTGGAGCTCATGGTCCCAGCGACCAGAGGCTGCGTTGCTCGCCCACCTGGGCTCGCGGGTGGTGAGGTCATGGCACTAGAGACACCATTCTGGGTCGATATTTCACTCGCAAACTTTCGGGCCAACGTTGCCCAAGCGCGATTACAGCTTGCCGGTGACGCCAGGCTGATGATTGCGGTGAAGTCAGAAGCCTATGGTCACGGCGGAGTCGCCATAGCGGAGGCAGCTGTTGCGGCGGGGGCGGATGCGCTCGCTGTGCTCGATATTCCCACCGGCATCGCTCTTCGAGAAAAACTTCCCACCACCCCCATGCTGGCCTGGCTCATCTCGCCCCACGATGACTTTCTGGCTGCCAGCCGCGCGAATCTGACTCTCGGAATTTCACATTTCTGGCAGCTGGATGCGATTGCACAGCAGTGCCAAGGCCTCACCACAACAGTTCACCTCAAGATCGACACCGGACTCCACCGAAACGGCTGTCTGCCATCGCTGTGGCCCGCTCTCGTCGCCCAGGCTCGGGAACTCGAAGCCGCCGGGCTCATCGTGGTCGAAGGAATCTGGTCACACCTCGCAGACACGTCTCTGGAAGAAGATCAGCGCTCACTCGAGCGCTTTCACGACGCCCTCAGGGTGGCGCGGGCCGCTGGACTCTCCCCCACCATCACTCATATCGCCGCTTCCGCGGCGGCCGAGGACGTCCCCGAGGCCAGATTGGACATGGTCCGAATTGGCATTATCGCCTTTGGGGTTAGCCCGTTTGACGATCGAAGCGCCAAGGACCTCGGGTTCGCCCCGGTAATGGCGGCGAGGGCGCTGATCACTCACGTGGATGAGGCCGCCGCCACAATCACAATCGGTATGGGATTTGGCCATGGGCTGATGCCACTGCCGCCCGCAACCGGATGGGTGTCCTGGCAAGGAACACCCATCCCCATCACATCGGTCGAGCTCGACCACGTCGTCGTCGAGTTGCCCGAAACAGGCAGTCCTGCCGTGGGAGACATCGTGACACTCTTTGGCGACCCCGCCCACGGCTCACCGCTAGCCGAGGACTGGGCAACATGGGCAGGCACGATTGGCGATGAAGTTGTAAGTGCGCTCTCGCCCGCGGTCCCCCGACGCTATCTCAACGACTAACGCCAAGCCTCGCGTTGATTGAGCCGCGTGCACGCTCGGCGAGATCGACAACGCGCTCGTGGAAGTCGGTGGCCACAGGAGCCAACCCCCTGGCAGTGAGCATGCCAGTGACGATGTCGTCCACCCAGTGGGGATTGAGCGACAGCGCTGGTCCACCAAGCCGGGTGGCCATCAGGGTGCCGGAAATGAGCCCCTCGGCGGCCGGATAGTCACCCGATGCCGTGTCAATACTCCAGAGGGCCTGCACACCGTCGTCAAGGGTGCTCTGGCCAACCTGGTTGATGTAGCCGGCGGTGTCGCGGCTCTTGTAGTCGAGGCCACTGACCTCGCCTGAGAAGCGCCCAGAACGGTGGTCAGCACTCGAGGGGAAGACTCCAACGCCAGGAATGACATCACCTGAGTCGGCCACAACGTGGCGCCCGAGCAGATCCCAGCCGGTCCCCACAGCAAAGAACCATGCGCCTTGGTCTTGCCAGGAGCGCAGTGCCGGAACCAACCCCATCAGCTCGATGGCTGCGGGTCCCGTAGCCGACCCAGACCCGCTGCCCACAGAGACGAAGTCCACGGTGCGCGAGACATCACCGGGTCCGTGAATGTCAATAATCGATACCTCGTGGCCCATGCGTCGCAGCGCGGCGCCCACAATCTCGGCTGCAGCGCCGGAACCATTGACGCCGAGCATCGAGGGCAGAACCCGGGCGATGGTGAACCAGGAGGTCATTTCGCGCCCTCCATTTCCTTGTATCCTGCGAGACGCCTAATGAGCATCATTTGCTCGTAGTTGACAATTGCCGTGACAGGAGCGCCACTCTGGTGGGCAAGCCTGGACACAACACCTAGGGCCTCCGCGGTGTCTTCCACGATGGCGCCATAGGGAATCCCCCGATATTCGAGAAAAAGTGCCCACTGGGCAGCTTTGGTGCCGGTGAGAACATCGACGTGATCGATAGCCCCTAGATCAACGTCAAAAATCCATGAAGGGTCCGGGGTTCCCTCATCCACCGCGACCCACACGACCTCGAGCGGACCCTCCAGCGCAGCAAGGTTGACCTGCAGGCTTGGCAGGTTCTTCATCATCGTGAGCGATATCTCACGGCCCTTATAGGAAATGGTTTCACCGCGCCCGAACACCGGGGCTTGGTGCGAGAAAGCCCGCGTGATAGCTGGTCTATCGAGTTCTCTTCCCAGCGCCCACGTGGCAGCTCCGAGGGCCAGCGCCGCGTCCACTGCGTAGTGGAGGCCAGGTGAGGGCAGTTTCACACTGTGGACCGCCGCACCGAGCGCTATGGTCGCCTCGTCGCCCTGTGTGGTCTCGAGCACGGCCAGTGGGCTGGGGGCTGGCGCGTAATCAAAGTCAAAAAACAACGAGGCAGCTACCAACCCGTGGTTTTGGCTGGCCACTGCCGCCTCGGACACATCGGTCGCGTTGGTCGAGATGCCAGCGTCTCGAACTTCATGGGCCAAAGCGCTCAAGTTCGAGTCTGCTTGATTCACCAGCACACCCTGCTTTGCCCGAAGGGCGAGGGTTCGCAGCATCCGATACACATTCTCGGGTTCGCCAAAACGGTTGAGCTGGTCAACCTGCAGGTTTGTCACCACAACCCAGTCAGGCCGGAGCAACCCGGCAATCTGCGGCCCATAAGCCTCGTCCACCTCAAGGACCGCGACATCGGCGGCCACTCGGCCAAAGAGTGAACATTGCGCCACAACAGCGGAAGCCAAACCTTGCGGAAGGTTCCCTCCCGCCGGGTTAGTGAAAACCCGAACCCCGTGCTCTGCGAGTACGGCACTCAGCATCGTCGTGGTGGTGGATTTTCCGTTGGAGCCCGTGACAAAGATCACGCCGCCTGGAATCGAACCCAACGTCCGTGCCAACACATCGGGCACCAAGCGCAGAAGAATCCAGCCGGGAAAAGCCGAGCCTCCGCCACGCAGCCTGGTGGCAACGCGAGCAATCCTGGAAATGAGGAGAGCCCAGAAGAGTCGCATGCTTTTTACTCGAGGTAGTCGCGGAGGGCCTGAGACCGGGACGGGTGGCGAAGCTTCGCCATGGTCTTCGACTCAATCTGGCGAATCCGTTCACGGGTAACACCGAAGGTGTCGCCAATCTGGTCGAGGGTTTTCGGCATTCCATCGCCAAGACCAAAACGCATCCGAATCACTCCGGCTTCCCGCTCGGAGAGGGACTCCAGAAGCATTTCCAGCTGGCGCTGCAGCATCGTGAAGCCCACCGCGTCTGCAGGGACAACTGCCTCGGTGTCCTCGATGAGGTCACCGAACTCGCTATCGCCGTCTTCGCCAAGCGGGGTGTGAAGCGAAATGGGCTCGCGGCCATACTTCTGGACCTCGACAACCTTTTCGGGTGTCATGTCGAGTTCGCGGGCCAACTCTTCAGGGGTTGGTTCGCGACCGAGGTCTTGCAGCATCTGGCGCTGCACGCGAGCAAGCTTGTTGATGACCTCGACCATGTGGACGGGAATACGAATGGTGCGGGCCTGGTCGGCCATGGCGCGGGTGATGGCCTGACGAATCCACCAGGTGGCATAGGTCGAGAACTTAAAGCCCTTGGTGTAGTCGAACTTCTCAACGGCACGAATCAGGCCGAGATTTCCTTCCTGGATGAGGTCCAGGAACTGCATGCCGCGCCCCGTGTAGCGCTTGGCTAGGGACACCACAAGACGCAAGTTGGCACCGAGCAAGTGGTTCTTCGCGCGGTAGCCATCCTTGGTGATTTCGTGAAGCTCGCGGGCGAGCTTCGTGGTCTTCTGAGAGTTGGTGAGCTGAGAGAGTTTTTCCTCTGCGAACAAACCCGCTTCGATTCGCATAGCAAGCTCTACTTCTTGCTCAGCATTAAGGAGTGCGACTCGACCAATCTGCTTCAGGTAATCCTTGACCGGGTCAGCGGTGGCACCGGTGATGGTGGTGGAAACGATTGGTGCATCGTCATCATCAGAACTAGAAAGCACAAGTGCTCCCTGCGGGAGAATCTGCTCTTCCTTCTCGTCCTCATCCTCTTCGGGCTCATCCTCAAGGGCAGTCTCAGCTAGCGCTGCGATGACCTCGGCTCCGAGTTTGATTGCGACGTCATCAGAGACAACCTCAACGACATCGTCGCCATCCACCAAAACTTCGATGTCATCATCAAGGTCAATATCGACATCGTCGACAACACCATCAGCGGCGATTGCCGTGGACGGTGCCGCCTTAGCGCCCTTCGTGGCGGCAGCTGGCTTCTTGGCCACCGGCGCCTTCACCGGAGCTGGTTTCTTGGCTGCGGGTGCCGCCTTGGCGGGAGTGGTCTTCTTCGCGGGCGCCTTGGCCGCGACAGTCTTGGCTGGGGCGGCCTTCTTAGCTGCCGGCTTGGCGGCAACCTTCGCCGGCGCCTTCGCGGCTGGTTTCGCGGGCGTCTTGGCGGCGGGCTTGGCCGCAGTCTTAGACACAGGCTTCGCAGGAGCCTTGGCAGTGGTTGGTTTCGCTGCTGCCTTCGTGGGGGCAGCAGGCTTCTTGGTTGGGGCTTTGGGGTCTGACTTGGTTGATGCTCCGGCGGGCGCCTTGGTTGGAGTCGTGGGGGAAGATACTTTGGAGGGGGTCACAGACGTCGAGGTAGCTTTCTGAGTGGTCTCGGGCTTCTTGCGGAATCGATCGACGAGACCGCCAAGACCCTTGCGCGGGGACTGGGTGGATGTGGGCGACGGTGCCCCTTTTGCGCTCGCCGCAGACTTATCTGATGGAGCTGGCTTCGACGTTGCCATGTGCCACCTGGTCCGATGCGTTGAGGGCAGTAGGAAGACCCTTGTCAAGTTCTTTGGACAAGCCAAAGAGCCAGACAGGGCCTGCGGCCATTATGGCACGCTCTGCTGACCTGGCTGTTCAGGCAAGGCCGAGGGCGTTTCAGAGTGAGTCTGAGTCACGGGATGTATCGGCTGCGTGACGCTTGGCGAGGAAGTCTTGGAGTTCCGCAGCAATCGTGTCAGCGCTCGGAAGTTCGCCGTCAGCTCCCATCAAGGGCGAGGGCATGGGGTTGTCTTCCATGTAGGAATCGTGGCGTGTCTCTAGAGTCCCGACCAACTTGCCGAGTTCTTGGTTGTTTTCCACCTGCTCGGAAATACCTCGCAGGAACTCGCGACCTGCCTCTCGGAGAGCATCAGTGGGGAAAACCAAACCTGTGGCCCGAGTGACCGACTGCAAAGCGGTCACCGCTGCGTCGGGAAATTCAGTGTCCGCCAAGTAGTGGGGTACCAGAATCACAAAACCTGCGGTGGGGTGCTCCTTTTCCTGGAGTCGATACTCCACGAGGTGCATCAGCGTTCCAGGAACCCCCGTCGTTGGACGCCACACTGAGAGAGCATCGGTCAGGTCGCTTCGGTTTCCACTCACCGTCACGCCAAGACTCCTGGTGTGCGGAACCGGCATCGGAATAGCGTGCACCCAGGTGCTGGTAGTGACACCGAGCTCATCAATAAGCTCGAGAATGCGGGCGCTGACCTGGTCCCAGCGAAAATCTGGCTCGTAGCCCGAGAGGAAGAGAAACTCGGTGCCCACCTCGTCGCGGACCAAGTCCAACGACAAACGCGGCGGCTGGTAACTGGTGAGTGCCGTTTCCTCGAACTGAAAAACCGGACGTCTGGCCCTGTAATCAATAAGAAGATCGTTGACGAACGTGCCCACTCTCTGGCGAGAGAGAGTGTCCATCATGTAGTTGTTGACCTGAGTTACCGTGGCCCCAGCATCGGCAAAGCCGGTGAGGCCTGCGACTAAGGGCAGCCCCCGGGGAACGTCCGAAAGCTCGAGAGCCTCGCGGAACACATGGTCAGAGAACATTCCCCCATCGTACAAGCCCCCTGCGACCGCAGCTGAGTGCACCGCCAGCAGTGCATGGCTCGCGTGGATTAACATGGGGCAATGACTCTCCCCGACATCACAGCTTCCTCGTCCAATCCCGCAGAACTCGATGTAGACATCGTTGTTGTCGGGCTTTCGTCTAGCGACCAAGGATTGGCGATCCGGCCAAGCGGCCTCACCCCAGAACAGGTGGATGCGCTCCTGGACGGCGCAAAGCGAGTGGGAGCCGATGGAGACCGCAACAGCACGTGGCGTATTCCGGCACCGGAGGGATTCTCCTGCGCCAGCGTGGTACTGACAGGCCTTGGGGCTGGAACCCCTGGCCCGAACGAGCTCCGGGAAGCAGCCGGCTACGCCGCGCAAAATATCCAGAAGGTCTCCCACGTTGCTTATGCGCTGCCTGCCTCCTCCAGCGCTGAGGTCGTCGCAGTGGCCGAAGGTGCACTGATCGGCTCACACCGTATTCAGAAGACCCATGTCGAGGCCGAGGCTGGCCTGCAGGCCATTACCGTAATCGGCACTGCGTCCCCCTCAGATATCGAGGGTGCCCGTGTGAGCGCAGAAGCGGTCTGGAGGGTCAGAGACCTCGTCTCTCTGCCACCGAATGTGTTGCACCCGCAATCTTTTGTCGAGCGGGTAAGTGCCATGGCTGCATCGCTTGAGGTCTCCCTCGAGGTCCTGGATGAGAAAGCACTGAGGGACCAGGGTTACGGCGGCCTCACAGCGGTTGGCCAAGGGTCCACAAATCCTCCGCGCATGATGGTCCTGCGCTGGTCTCCCCCGGGTGCCAAGAAACACATCGCGCTCGTTGGCAAAGGCATCACCTTCGACTCAGGTGGTCTGTCTTTGAAGCCCGCGAACTCTATGGTCGGCATGAAGTACGACATGACCGGGGCCGCCGTCGTTTCGGCAGTGGTGCTGGCAAGCGCTTCACGCGCTACACCCACGGCCGTGACAGCCTGGGTCTGCCTGGCCGAGAACATGCCCAGTGGCAGCGCCGCTCGCCCCAACGACGTGATCACCATCAAGAACGGCACGACAGTCGAAATCTTGAACACCGACGCTGAGGGCCGATTGGTCCTAGCCGATGGCTTGAGCGCAGCATCGACAGAGAACCCGGACCTCATCATTGACGTGGCAACACTGACCGGGGCCGCCCGCGTCGCACTCGGAGAGCGCTACGCGGGCCTTATGGGCTCCGATGACGCCGTCTCGCAGGTGCGCGAAGCCGCCGAGAGGGTGGGAGAGCTGGTGTGGCCCATGCCCCTTCCGGAAGAGCTCCGGTCGTTACTGAAAACCGACGTTGCAGATATTGCCAACGCCAAGCCCGGCAATACCCTCGGTGGCATGCTGCTGGCCGGGCTGTTCCTGCGCGAGTTCATTGGTAAGGA
This sequence comes from Pontimonas sp., assembly GCA_044341675.1. Taxonomy (GTDB): domain Bacteria; phylum Actinomycetota; class Actinomycetes; order Actinomycetales; family Microbacteriaceae; genus Pontimonas. Next base: position 9,413 of record JBIIRH010000001.1, on the reverse strand, counting down.
CGCTAAGGGCAACCGTCTGCCCTGGGCGCACCTCGACATTGCTGGTCCGGCAGAGAATTCTTCGGGTGCATGGGGTTATACGCCGAAGGGTCCAACAGGCGCCCTAACTCGAACCCTGCTGGAAATTGTGGGCGCGAAGGCTGGCTCCACCAAGTAGTAGGCTTGGTGCGCACGACCGTCGTGAGGTCGAGCGTTTGTCATTCGGGCCGCCGGGCTAACTAACGTGAGGGAGTCTCCTACTCGTGGCTGAGCACACTTTTGATCTGGTCATTCTTGGCGCAGGAAGTGGTGGCTATGCAGCCGCTCTTCGCGCCAGTCAGCTCGGGATGAGCGTGGGACTGATTGAGAAAGACAAGGTTGGCGGCACCTGCCTCCACGTCGGGTGTATTCCGACAAAAGCACTGCTTCACGCCGCCGAGGTTGCGGACTCTGCACGGCACTCAGACATGTTTGGTGTTCGGGCAACGCTCGAGGGCGTCGACCTTCCTGCCGTGAACGAATACCGCGATGGGATTGTGGCCTCCAAGTACAAAGGCCTCCAAGGCCTCATCAAGGCCCGCGGCGTCACCACCATCGAGGGCATGGGGACCCTCATCTCCCCCACGACCGTGCAGGTCGGCGATGACACCGTGGTCGGCAAGAATGTCGTCCTAGCCACTGGTTCGTACCCGAGAACGCTCCCCGGCCTAGACATCGGCGGGCGCATCATTACTTCTGAGCAGGCTTTGGCTCTCGACTGGATCCCTAACAAGGTCATCGTTCTCGGTGGCGGAGTGATTGGTGTTGAATTCGCCAGCGTCTGGCGCTCCTTCGGCTCCGAGGTCACCGTCGTGGAGGGCTTGCCCCGTTTGGTTCCTGCTGAGGACGAATCGATCTCTAAGCAGTTTGAACGCGCGTTCCGGAAGCGCGGCATCAACTTCCACACCGGTGTGCGCTTCCAATCGGCAACCCAAGACGCCAACTCCGTCACGGTGACCCTCGAAAACGGCACCGTCGAGACTGCAGACCTCCTACTCGTCGCAGTCGGACGCGGCCCCAAAACCGATGGCATGGGCTTTGAAGCCGTCGGTGTCACCATGGATCGCGGCTATGTCCTCACCGACGAGCGTCTTGCCACCAACATCCCCGGCGTTTTCGCAGTGGGCGACATTGTGCCGGGCATTCAGCTGGCTCACCGAGGCTTCCAACACGGAATCTTCGTTGCCGAAGAAATTGCTGGCCTGAACCCCATGGTGGTCTCTGATCGCAACATTCCGAAGGTGACCTACAGCGAGCCCGAAGTCGCCTCTGTCGGCTACTCCGAGCAGGCTGCCAAAGAAGAGTTCGGCGAAGCAGGCATCGCTGCCTATGACTACAACCTGGCCGGCAACGGCAAGAGCCACATCCTGGAGACCGCCGGTTCCATCAAGGTGATTCGCCAGGTCGATGGCCCAGTGCTGGGTGTCCACATGATTGGCGCCCGTGTTGGCGAGCTCATCGGCGAAGCTCAGCTCGCCGTCAACTGGGACGCTCACCCCGAAGACATTGCTCCTCTGCTCCACGCCCACCCCACCCAAAACGAAGCTCTGGGAGAGGCCTTCCTCGCTATCGCAGGCAAACCCCTGCACGCGCTGTAAGGTCTTTCCGACACCCTCTCACAAGGAGAAATCTCACCATGGCTCAAGAAGTAACCCTCCCGGCTCTCGGCGAAAGCGTCACCGAAGGAACCGTCACCCGCTGGTTGAAGAAGGTCGGCGACACTGTCGCTGTCGACGAGCCACTCGTCGAAATCTCCACCGACAAGGTCGACACCGAGATCCCCTCGCCCATCGCCGGCGTCGTGGAAGAAATCCTGGTGGCCGAGGACGAGACCGTTGAGGTCGGTGCAGTTCTTGCTCGTATTGGTGATGGCTCCGGCGTTGGCGGAGCACCTGCCGCGGCCGCTCCGGTAGTTGAAGCTCCTGTCGTTGCGGCACCCCCAGCCCCAGAGCCCGCTCCAGTGGTAGTGCCTCCTGTAGCCGCGCCACCAGCGCCAGCGGTAGTGACCCCGCCACCTGTGGCAGCACCGCCAGCGCCCGCCGTGGTGACCCCACCGCCGATGGCGGCACCCGTTGTCGCTGCTCCCGCTCCTGCAGGATTGCCTCAGCCAGTTCCCGCCGGTGGGCGCTCCATGCCCTATGTCACGCCCATCGTGCGCAAGCTTGCCAACGACCACGGCGTTGACGTCTCCAGGATTACCGGCACCGGTGTTGGTGGCCGTATCCGCAAGGAAGACATCCTTGCTGCTAGTGGCCAAGCTGGTCAGCCAGCTCCTGTAGCCGCTCCGACCACGGTGGCTGCCTCGGCTCTGCGTGGAACGTCGGTGCCGATGAGCCGTCTGCGCAAGGTCATCGCGGAGCGAGCTGTTGCCTCGATGCAACAGACCGCCCAGCTCACAAGCGTGGTCGAGGTGGATGTCACCGAGATTGCCGAGCTGCGCACCGCAGTCAAGGACCAGTTCGCCGCAGCTACCGGCGTCAAGCTCAGCTTCCTACCCTTCTTCGTGAAGGCTGCGGCTGAAGCTCTCCAGGTGTTCCCCATCATCAACGCAGTCGTCGATGGCGAGAACATCGTCTACCCGGCGACCGAGAACATTTCGATTGCCGTTGACACCGAGCGCGGCTTGCTGACCCCGGTTCTCAAGTCAGCCGGTGGCATGAACATCGCCCAGGTTGCCCAGGCTGTTTCCGATCTCGCTGAGCGCACCCGCACCAACCAGTTGAGCCCAGACGAGTTGGCCGGCGGCACATTCACCCTGACTAATACGGGCTCCAGAGGGGCACTCTTTGACACCCCGGTGGTCTTCCTCCCCCAGGTTGCCATTCTTGGCACCGGAATCGTTCAGAAGAAGCCAGTGGTGGTGACCCACAACGGTGACGACTCAATTGCCATTCGTCAGATGGTCTACTTGGCCCTCTCCTACGACCACCGCATCGTCGATGGCGCGGATGCCGCAAGATTCCTCACCATGGTGAAGGACCGTCTCGAGGCCGGCGACTTCGACGGCGATCTTGGCATCTAAGAGCTCCAGGAAACCGAGGGGTAGACATGGCAAAGAAAAACGAATCAACCACTAAAGAGCCAGGCAGAGTAAAGCAGCTCTGGCAGATCTTCTTGATGACCAAGAAGACTGACAAAGCACTCGTGCCACTGTTAATCCTCACCCTCATTGCTCCTATTGCTGCGGGTATCAGTGCAGCCATCCTGATCTCCGCTGGGAGCATCCTCACCCTCATTCTCTATATCGTCACCGGTCTGATGCTCTCGCTGCTGTTGACACTGGTGGTGCTCGGCAACAGAGCCGAGCGCACGGCCTATCAGCAGATTTCTGGCCAACCGGGCGCCGTTGGCGCCGTTCTGCGCAGCGCGCTGCGCAGAGTGTGGCAGGCCAGTGAGTTCCCCGTCGCCGTCAACCCGAAGACTCAAGAAGCCGTCTACCGCGCAGTCGGAAAGCCAGGCGTCGTCTTGATCGCTGAGGGACCGCAGTCCAAGACCAAGAAGATGCTGGATGACGAACGCCGCGCCGTGTTGCGCGCTGTCCCCGACATCCCTGTGCACTACGTGTTTGTTGGACCTGACACGGACTCCACGCCTCTGCACAAGCTCAGCAAGAAGTTGAAGTCGTTCGACAACTCATTGCGTAAGGCCGAGGTTCTCGCGGTGTCCCACCGCTTGAACTCCCTCGCCCGCGGTGGAAGCTTGCCGATCCCGAAGGGCATGGACCCCGCCAAGGCGCGCGCTCAGCGCCCCCGCTAACGACCGAGCCGGCTACCGCCGAACAAGGATGGTCCCGACCAATCGGTCGTGCCCTCCTCGCATGTCCTCATCGGTGAGTATCGCCGGGAGGACAGCGGCGACTAGTAGTGGTCGCACCAGTGGCGCCATGATGCCAAGCGCTCCGCCCTTAATCGGCGCGATGCGAATCCCGGTAATGAGATGCCCCAGAGTTCCCGCCGCGAAGAGTCCCCCGAGCATCGACATGCCCACGAACACCGCCAAGGTCGGAAGCGCTCTGTAGTCAAAAAACAGCAGCGATACTCCGACCGCAATACCCCAGTCGATCGCTAAACCCAGCGCCCGACGAAGATAGGTCGGGGTTGACCGGGGTCCATCCTGGGGCAAACCGAAGCGTTTGCCAGGCCAGTAGTTGGGATCATTGCGCTCCACATCGTCAGTGTATGGCGCTAGAGAATCCTGCCTGGGTGTAACACGACCGAAACATTGCGGATATGGCAAAGAAACTGGCGGGGCCTAGCCTGAAGGTGCGTTGAAACCTCAGCGCACCCCATCCCACGAAAATCAGGAGCCACCAGCATGTTTAAGAACTCCTCTGAAGTTCTCAAATACATCAAAGATAACGACGTCAAGTTCCTTGACATTCGTTTCACCGACCTCCCGGGTGTGCAGCAGCACTTCAACATTCCGGCCAAGACCGTCGACGAGGAATTCTTCACCGTCGGCCAGCTCTTTGATGGTTCATCCATCCGCGGTTTCCAGCAGATCCACGAATCAGACCTTCAGTTGATTCCTGATGTCACGACTGCCTACCTCGACCCCTTCCGCGATGAGAAGACCCTCATCATGATCTTTGACATCTACAACCCCCGTAATGGCGAGATCTACAGCCGTGACCCCCGTCAGGTTGCGCACAAGGCAGAGAAGTACCTGGCCTCCACCGGAATTGCGGACACAGCATTTTTTGCGCCCGAAGCCGAGTTCTTCATTTTCGATGACGTGCGCTACGAAGTGCGCCAGAACAAGAGCTACTACGAGGTCGACTCGATCGAGGGTGCGTGGAACACGGGCCGGCACGAAGAGGGTGGCAACCTTGCCAACAAGACCCCCTACAAGGGTGGCTACTTCCCGGTCAGCCCCATCGACCACATTGCAGACTTGCGTGACGACATCTGCCTCAAGCTCGATGACGCTGGTCTCATCGTTGAGCGCTCACACCACGAGGTCGGCACGGCAGGTCAGGCTGAAATCAACTACCGCTTTGACACCATGGTGAAGGCCGCAGATGACATTCTGAAGTTCAAGTACATCGTCAAGAACACGGCACTCCAGTGGGGCAAGACGGCGACCTTCATGCCCAAGCCCCTCATGGGTGACAACGGTTCGGGTATGCACACCCACCAGTCGCTCTGGAGCGACGGAAAGCCACTGTTCTATGACGAGGCCGGCTATGGCGGGCTTAGCGACCTGGCACGCTGGTACATCGGTGGAATCCTCGCCCACGCACCAGCACTGCTCGCCTTCACCAACCCCAGCATCAACAGCTTCCACCGCTTGGTGCCAGGCTTTGAAGCTCCGGTCAACCTGGTGTACTCGGCAGGAAACCGTTCGGCGGCTATCCGTATCCCCATCACCGGTACCAACCCGAAGGCCAAGCGCATCGAGTTCCGCGCGCCTGACGCATCGGGTAACCCCTACCTGGCCTTCGCTGCCCAGATGATGGCAGGCCTGGATGGCATCCAAAACAAGACCGAGCCCCACGAGCCCGTGGACAAGGACCTGTACGAGCTTCCTCCAGAGGAAGCAAAGGCCATTCCTCAGCTCCCCGGCTCTCTCGAAGCGGCGCTGGCGGCACTGGAGGCAGACCACGCCTTCTTGCTCAAGGGCGGCGTCTTCACTGAAGATCTGATCGAAACCTGGGTAGCGTTCAAGCGCGAACACGAGATTGCGCCGATGGCGCAGCGTCCTCACCCGTTCGAGTACGAGCTCTACTACAGCGTCTAGATCTCCTCGACTCTGGTGGGTCCTATCGTGGGATGGGGCCCACCAGTGCCGTTAAGGGGTGTTTTTCTTCCCGTAGAAGACTCGCTCGAATACCGCTCTGGCGTGGCGGGTTACCCGCAGATACTCCTCATCCAGCGCCGTCGCACTTCCCGGCGAATACCCCATCAGCCTCGCGGCGCCCTCCAGGGTTTCCCGGTCGACAGGCAACACGTCGGTGGCCCTCGCGCCAAAAAGCGTGAGTGCGGTTCGGACCCGCGAAGCCATCAACCATGCATCGCGCAGTTCCGATGCGTCCGCAGCGCTGACAATTTCCTCCTGCTCCAGGATGCCAAGCGCGAGCAGCGTGGACGGAGTTCTGAGTCCCTCCAGTCGTCGCCCGTGCTGGAGCTGAAGGAGCTGAACGGCCCATTCGACGTCGCTGAGTGACCCGCGCCCAAGCTTGAGGTGTCTGGTGGCATCAGCGCCCTGGGGAAGGCGCTCCGACTCCACCCGGGCTTTGATGCGACGAATCTCACGTGCTTCGTTCTCACCAAAGGTCTCGGGATAGCGAACTGTGTTGGCCAGTTCCATAAAGTCTTCGCGCAGCGCGTCATCGCCAACCACGTCTCTCGCCCGAAGAAGGGCCTGGGCCTCCCAGCCGAGCGCCCATCTCTCGTAGTACTGGCGATAGGCATCGAGACTGCGCACCAGTGGCCCATTTTTGCCCTCTGGGCGTAGCCCCGCGTCCAGCTCAACGGGAAAGAGGACATCTTCGCTGAGGCGAGTGATGTCCTTCACTATCTTGCCGGCAAACTCCATCGCTTGGTCGCCAGCACCCGAGTCACGGAACACATAGAGGACATCGAGATCACTGCCAAAGCCGAGCTCGGACCCGCCAAAGCGACCCATGCCGATAATGGCGAATTCAACGCCGGCGGAACCTCTGCGGGCAATCTGGCAGATTCCCTCGAGGAAGACCTCCGCGAGCTCGCTCATGGCCCGGCCCACCGCACCGATGTCGATAACCCCCACCATGCTGCCAAGCGCAATGCGAAGCAGCTCCCGCCGGCGAAGCGAGCGCAGCGCTCCACTGGCTCCAGCTTCGTCGCTCGCGTGTCTTTCGAGGGTTGCCCGAACTTCGTCGCGGAGGGACTCAAGGTCCCTGGGGACTAAGTCCTCGTCGTTATCGAGCCATGCCGCACCCTCGGGGATTCGACCGAGCAAGGCTGAGACATAACGGCTCGTCGAGAGCACACCGGTCAAACGGTTGGCTGCCCCTGAAGAGTCCCGTAACATCCGCAAAAACCAGTGGGTCTCCCCCAGATCGTCGCTGAGAGTCCTAAACGCCAAGAGGCCGCCGTCTGGATCAGTGCCTTCGGAGAGCCACGACAGCAGAACGGGCAACAGTGTTCTTTGGATTGCGGCCCGCCTGGACACACCTTGCGTAAGCGCACCGATGTGGTGGAGCGCGCCATCTGGGTTTCTAAATCCCGAGGCTTGCAGGCGCAACGACGCTTGCTCGCTGGTGAGTTCAACACCCCCAGCGGCAAGACCCGCAACCGCCGAGAGCAACGGGCGATAGAACAGCTTCTCGTGGAGGCTTCGCACCGAACGCTGAATTCCCCGCCAATGGCTGACTAGATCATCGGCAGTGTCTGCCAGCTTGGTCGAGCGCGCCAGCACCCGAATGGCGCTCTCGTCGCGGGGCATCAGGTGAGTGCGCTCCAGTTTGGAGAGTTGAATACGGTGCTCGAGTAGTCGCAGTGTCCGATAGGCAAGATCAAACTCGGCTGCTTCTCCCCGTCCGACATAGCCGGCCTGCGAGAGCGCGCGGAGGGCGCCCAGCGTGTCAGCGAGGCGCACCCCTTCGTCTGTTGCGCCGTGAACGAGCTGCAGGAGCTGAATGGTGAATTCAATGTCCCGAAGCCCCCCTGGCCCCAGTTTGATCTGGTAGTCCACATCGTCGGGTGGAATGTTCGCCGTCACACGCTCGCGCATCCGCTGGACTTGCTCCACAAAACCTGGCCGCTGAGATGCGGCCCAAATCATGGGCTCGAGAGCACTGCGATAGCGATCGCCGAGGTCGCGATCCCCCGCAAGAGGACGCGCCTTGATGAGGGCTTGGAACTCCCAATCACTTGCCCATCGCTGGTAGTACGCGATGTGAGACTCGAGGGTTCTCACCAGCGCCCCGTCTTTGCCTTCGGGGCGCAGATTGGGGTCAACCTCCCAGAGACCAGGCTCAACCCCAAACTCCGTGATGCCCCGGGCCGTGTCGCGAGCAAGCGCTGTGGCGCCAGCGAGCACCGTCTCTTGATTGTGGCCCTCTGGAACCTCGGTGACATAGATCACATCAACATCGCTCAGGTAGTTGAGCTCTGCCGCTCCAGCCTTCCCCATTCCAATGATCGCCAGTGGCACATCGCTTGGCTCCAACTGGTGCTGAGCCCTCGCCAGTAGCAGGGACACGTCGAGAACCGCGCCCGCCATGTCGGCTAGTGCGCGAGCCACCGGCTCGACGACCGCGAGTGGGCTTTCGGCTTCTGAATCCCACAGCGCCAGAGCACACAGCGCTCTGCGATACGCCACACGCAGCGCCGTGACTGCCGCGTCACCACTGAGACCCTTGACGGCAGTCGCAAAGGCACTCTGGTAGCCCGCCTGATCGGGCGGGCGCTTCAGAGTCTGGTTCACCACATCCCACTGGTCGACTCGACGCAGAAGAAAATCACCGAGGCCAGAGCTAACACCAGTCAGCGTGATCAGTCGGCGCCTAGAGGCCGCCTTCGACCACAGGGCAGAAAACCGAGACTCATCCTTGTCGCGAAGGGCCAAAAGCGTCTGCGCGGCAAGATCGGGGTTGGCCGCGTGGGCAAACTCCTCGGGCTTTGCCTCAAGGCTCTCCAGCGCAGTATTTGCCTGGTCCAGGCTCTCGAAACCTGCTCGGGCGACGAGAGTGAGAGCTGAAGGAGGCCTTCGCATCAGCGCTGGCGCTTAGAGAAGTTCGAGGTTGCGGGAGAGCTCGTAGGGAGTCACCTGCGCGCGATACTCCATCCAGTCCCGCTTCTTGTTCAGCAATACGAAATTGAAGACCTGCTCGCCCAGAGTTTCAGCGACGAGCTCGCTCTCCTGCATCAACTCGAGGGCTCGATCCAAGCTCGCCGGGAGTGGTTCGTATCCGAGCGCCATCCGCTCGCCCTCGCTCAGCTCCCACACGGTGTCCTCAGCCTCTGGTGGCAGCTCGTAGTTCTCTGAGATTCCCTTGAGACCAGCAGCCAACAGAACAGCAAAAGCCAGGTAAGGGTTTGCTGCTGAGTCGATCCCCCGGTACTCCACACGAGCACTTTGACCCTTGCCAGGCTTATAGAGGGGCACGCGCAGCAAAGCCGAGCGGTTGTTGTGACCCCAGGTCACATAGCTCGGCGCTTCGTGCCCGCCCCACAGGCGCTTATAGGAGTTCACGAACTGGTTAGTAATGGCTGTGAACTCGGGTGCGTGACGCAAGATGCCCGCCACAAACGAACGTCCCACTGCGGAGAGCTGATACTTGCCAGCTGGGTCAAAGAACGCATTGGTATCACCCTCAAAGAGCGAGAGGTGAGTGTGCATGCCCGAGCCGGGGTGCTGAGCAAGGGGCTTTGGCATAAACGTCGCATAGACGCCCTGCTCAATAGCAA
>JBIIRH010000065.1:0-3490 GCA_044341675.1 Pontimonas sp. | reverse complement strand
CCGGTCCGGTTGTTGACGTCGAGTTTCCTCACGACTCAATCCCCGAGATCTACAACGCGCTGCAGACCACAATCACCATGGGTGGCGAGTCCATTGTGTTGACTCTCGAGGTCGCCCAGCACCTCGGTGATGACCTGGTTCGCGCGATTGCTTTGAAGCCCACCGACGGTTTGGTCCGTGGCCAGGAAGTGCGCGATACCGGAGGTCCCATCACGGTTCCGGTCGGCGATGCCACCAAGGGCAAGGTGTTCAACGTCCTCGGCGAGGTCTTGAACTCCGATGACAAGCTCGAGGGCGTTGAGCGTTGGAGCATCCACCGCGAGCCCCCACCCTTCGACCAGCTCGAGTCCAAGACTCAGCTCTTCGAAACCGGTATCAAGGTCATCGACTTGCTCACCCCTTACGTGTTGGGTGGAAAGATTGGCCTTTTCGGTGGTGCCGGTGTGGGCAAGACCGTTCTGATTCAGGAGATGATCCAGCGCGTTGCGCAGGATCACGGTGGTGTGTCGGTGTTCGCCGGTGTTGGCGAGCGTACCCGTGAAGGTAACGACCTCATCCACGAAATGGAAGAAGCAGGCGTCTTCGACAAGACCGCACTCGTCTTCGGGCAGATGGATGAGCCCCCAGGAACTCGTTTGCGCGTGGCTCTGTCCGCTCTGACCATGGCCGAGTACTTCCGTGATGTTCAGAACCAGGACGTGTTGCTCTTCATCGACAACATCTTCCGTTTCACCCAGGCCGGCTCCGAGGTCTCGACTCTTCTCGGTCGTATGCCCTCCGCCGTGGGTTACCAGCCAAACCTCGCGGATGAGATGGGTGTGCTCCAGGAGCGCATCACCTCCACCAGAGGTCACTCGATCACGTCGTTGCAGGCCATTTATGTTCCAGCTGATGACTACACCGACCCCGCACCTGCGACGACATTCGCGCACTTGGATGCAACCACGGAACTTAGCCGCGATATCGCCGCTAAGGGCCTCTACCCGGCTGTGGACCCACTGACCTCCACTAGCCGCATCCTTGACCCGCTCTACATCGGAAACGACCACTATCGTGTGGCCACGACCGTGAAGCAGATTCTGCAGAAGAACAAGGAACTCCAGGAAATCATCGCGATCTTGGGTGTTGACGAGCTCAGCGAAGAAGACCGGATTACGGTCTCCCGCGCACGTCGTATCCAGCAGTTCCTCTCCCAGAACACCTATATGGCGAAGAAGTTCACCGGTGTTGAGGGTTCGACAGTGCCCCTCAAGGAGACCATCGAATCCTTCGATGCCATCGCGCGCGGTGAGTTTGACCACGTTGCCGAGCAGGCCTTCTTCAACGTTGGCCCCATCTCGGATGTGGAAGAGAAGTGGGCAAAGATTCAGAAGGAGAACGGCTAATAGTGGCTGGCATCCTTCAGGTCACGGTGGTCTCCGCCACCGCTGAGGTGTGGTCGGGCGAGGCCACCATGGTCGTCGCCCGCACCACCGAGGGCGAAATTGGAATCCTTGCAGGCCACGAGCCAACGCTCGGCGTTCTCGCCGCCGGGGAGGTCCGGATCACTACTGCTAGCGGTGAGAAAGTCACTGCTAAGGCAGAGGATGGATTCCTCTCCGTGGACAACAATCAGGTGACCATTGTTGCCGGACTGGCAGAGATTATTTAGCCATGCTGATTCTCCTGCCTCCCTCAGAGACCAAGGTGTCGGGAGGCGATGAGGGGTCACAGCTTGAGCTGGGGTCTCTGAGCTTCCCCGTTCAGAATCCAACCCGCCAGCAGTTGGTCGATTCGTTGGTCTCGCTCGCCAGCGACCAGGATGCCTCGCTGCGGGCGTTGAAGTTAGGGCCCAAGGGGCTCAGTGAGGTTGAACGCAACCGTCAGATCCGGAGCGCCCCGGTTATGCCAGCGCTGTCTCGCTACACAGGTGTTCTCTATGACGCACTCGGCTTTGACACCCTGGATGCCACCGCGCAGAAGCGAGCACTCTCGAGTGTTGCCATCTTCTCCGCCCTCTTTGGGCTCATTCGTGCCAGCGACAAGATCCCTGCCTATCGGCTGTCTTATGACTCCGCTGTGCCCGCGGGAAAACCAGGCGCCCTGTGGGGACCACTGGCCTCGGCGCTGTGGGCGTCAGTGGATGACTTTGTTCTGGATCTTCGCAGTGAGGGCTATCGAAGCCTTGCCCCGCTGCCAGAGGGCGCAGGGGTATTTGTGTCCCTCGTGAAACCTGGCCCCGCGGGGGCCAGGGGAGCGATTGGACACCACAACAAAGGCACGAAGGGGCGCCTCGTGCGCGATCTCGTCGAGTCGGGGGCAGACATCACCTCAGTTCGCGCGCTCTGCGAGTGGGGCGCCGCCCACGGCCACACTTTTGATGAGGCGAGTGCTCAGTCAGGTTCTCTTGAGTTGGTCGTCGCGATTTAGCGGAATTCGATGCCTTCGTGGCGCAAGAGTTTCTCTTTGGTGGGGATTCCCTCACCGGCGCTATAGCCGGTGATGGTGCCGCTCGCCCCCAGAACTCGGTGGCATGGGACGATGATAGGGATCGGGTTGCGCCCTACCGCGCCGCCCACGGCCCGCGGAGCGCGGCCGAGCCCAGCCTTCTGGCCGAGCTGGTCGTACGTGAGCTTTTCCCCAAAGGGAATGCTCGAGAGTGTCCTCCAAATTGCTTCTTGGAATCGTGTTCCCGACCAGCTCAGGGGAAGATCAAACGTGGTGCGCGAGCCCTCGAAGTATTCCCCGAGTTGGGTGGCGGCGTTGCCGAGAACATCGGCATCACCGGGGTTAACGCTGTGCTTAGACGAGGGGCTTGGCCCAATAGTCACAGCGGTGATGGCCTGGTTGCTCGCGGTAATAGTCAGCGGGCCGAGCGGCGAATCCATGGTCAACGATGAGTTCATGTGATGAGGGTACACCGATTCCGCAGCAGCCTCCGGAGCCCCGGAAACCGAACGACGACTGCTCGAGGTCGGTGTCCTGTGGAGAAAGTTCCTCTTCCTCGCGGAGTCTGACGTTGATGCCCTGGTTCAGCTCGGAGACCTCGGAGTTGAGGCGATTGAGCTCCTCGAGTCGCACGTTGTATTCGTCAATCTTAGTTTGCAGGCTAATACGCATCGATTCGAGGCGTGATTGCCTCTCGACGAGTGAATTCCTGGTCGACTCGAACTCCGAGCGCGAGGGGAAAGCGCCGGGTGTTGACGCACGTTCGTTGAAGGAGAGAATGGCGGCGTTGAGGGCGCCCTGCTCCTGCTCATAGGCGAAGCGCAGGCCTTCTATCTCTGCAGCGCGTGATTCAAGCTCTTGGGCGAGAGTGTTGAGCTCAGCCTCGACAGTGTCAAACACTCGATAGAGCTCATCGGCGAGGGCAACCGCCTTGCTGCGGTCATCGAAGTAGATGGCGTAGTGCTCCTCGAGCAACGCTGGAAGCGGGGCAATCTCGGTGCCAAGAATCGCGTAGAGCTCGGGGATTCGGGAAGCTGGGTTGTCCGCCTCATAGGAGGCAATC
>JBIIRH010000064.1:0-3542 GCA_044341675.1 Pontimonas sp. | reverse complement strand
CCCTAGCAATGGCGCGCGAGCGCTGGACTGTCTCGGAGATCAGACGCTCAGCGTAAGAGCGGGCTTCCTTGGTGAGTTCGTCAGCGCGACGCTGTGCCGTTTCCAGAACGGTGTCTGCTTCTTGGCCTAGGTCTGCAGCGCGCTTGGCTGCGTTCTGGACGTGCTCATCAGCCTGCTGGTATGCCTTCTGCGCGTAGTTGTCAGCCTCTTCGTGAATGGCAGCGCGTGCACGTTCTGCCTCATCGATTTGCTGACGAATGCTGGTGTCGGTTGCAACAGCACGCTCTTGGGCTGCGTGGAGGAGTTCGGATGCTTCGCGCTTGACCTGCTCAACCTGACGCGATGCCTCGGCCTTGATTTCAGACACCTGCTTTTCAGCCTGGCTAATCATGGTGGCGGCAGCGCGCTCGGCGCGGGTGCGGGTGTTGGTGGCCTTTGCGATTTCGTCTGCAGCCTGCTGACGCAGCTGCGCGGCTTCACGCTCAGTCTCGAGGCGCAATTCCTCTGACGCGCGCTGCGCTTCGGAGAGAATTTTGCGGGATTCTTTAGCAGCAGACTCGCGAACACGCGTTGCTTCGCTGCGGGCATTTCCAAGAACCTCGGCCGCTTCAGCGGCTGCCTCTTGGGTGATCTTCTTGGACTGCTCTTCAGCTAGACGCAGGGTCTCTTCGAAGGCGGTACCCAATTCGGAGAAACTTGGCTTAGCGCGCGAAGCACGATCGTTGGCGTCTGCTGCTTCGCGAGAGATGCGCTGGATGGTGCGAGCGTTCTCAGCGCGCTCGTTTTCGAGGCGCTCAAGACGGTCAGTGAGCTCGCGCACATAGCGCGTAACGTCGTCGGTATCGTAACCGCGTACGGCCCGACGGAAATCTGGAATGCTCACACTAAGCTCCTCGGCATAGGACCTCACAAGAATAGGGCAAAAATCCGATTTTTGTTTGCCGGGAAACTAAATCGTTGTCGATTAGTGCTCCCAGGCTAGGGATTTAGACTCTGGGCATGCGAATTCACATTGCCACCGACCATGCAGGCCTCGAGTTTAGCCGTGATTTAGTCGACCATTTGGGCCACGAGGGCCACGAAGTGATCGACCACGGACCCGTCGAATTCGACCCGGTGGATGATTACCCCAGCTTCTGCATCGCAGCCGCGCGCGGCGTCGTGGCGGACCAAGCCGCTGGCATCGAAGCCCTGGGAGTTGTGTTTGGGGGCTCGGGCAATGGTGAGCAGATTGCAGCCAACAAGGTTCCAGGCGTCAGGGCCGCTCTGGTCTGGAGCGTAAACACCGCTGTTCTCGCGCGTGAGCACAACAACGCCAATATCGCAGCGATTGGGGCGCGCCAGCACAGCATTGATGAAGCGCTGCTCTTCATCGACACTTTCATTCGCACACCCTTTAGCGGGGACGAACGGCATGTTCGCCGCATCGCCCAGATTGCCGAATACGAAAACACCGGGGCAATCAACGGATTTAGCATCGGCTCGTAACCAGCGATGCCAGAAGGCCACACCGTCCACAGGGTCGCCAAGCTTTTTGATGCCCTTTTTGTCGGGCGCACCATGGAGGCATCATCACCCCAGGGCCGCTTTAGTCAGGGCGCAGCGAACATCTCCGGGCGCACCATCGTTGCGGTCGAAGCGGTCGGCAAACAACTCTTTATCGACCTCGACAACGATCTTGTGCTCCGGGTGCACTTGGGAATCTATGGCGCCTGGGATGTGGCAACACATCCGGATAATTCCGAAATCGCCCAGGTGCTCACCTCTCTAGGAGCCCCCAGGTCCAGGGCCAGGCGGTTTGGCGAATCCGAGGGTGACCGCGATGCACCGGATCTTTTCCCACCACTTCCGATCGGCCAGGTTCGTTTGAGGCTCGTGACTGACGACGTGGTGGCAGATCTTCGCGGGCCGACAGCGTGTGAAGTAATCACCCGCGAAGCGGCCGACGCTGTGAGGGATCGCCTTGGGCCAGATCCACTCGTGACCAAGGGCACACGGGGCCAAAGGGTCTTTACCCAGCGATTGCTCGCCACTAAGCGTCCGATTGGTCTGGTGCTGATGGATCAGTCCGTGGTCGCTGGAATCGGGAATGTCTATCGGGCGGAAATTCTGTTTCGCCACCGGTTAGACCCCTACCGACCGGCATCCTCGCATTCTGCGGAGCTGGCCGCCGCGCTATGGAAAGACTGGGGCGGCCTCCTGCGCGATGGCATTGCCACCGGAGTGATGCTCACTAGGGATGATTTGAGCCCGAGCGAGAAGAAGAAAGCTTTGCGCTCCCCACAAAATCGCCACTGGGTCTATAAGCGCGAAGGCCAAGAGTGCCGCGTGTGTGGAAGTGTTGTGGCCATGGACGTCATGGCTGCGAGAAAGCTCTATTTTTGCCCCTCCTGCCAGGCCTCCTAAAACCACTGTGAACGAGGAATCATGATCATCACCCACGCAAAAATCTATGGCGAATCCCACCGCACACTCATGGATATCGCACTAGACGGTGACGCCATTGTGGCGCTTGGCCCCGCGGGAACACTGGACACCGCCGGTCACGAGGTTGTTGACGCAGATTCTCGTGTGGTCATGCCAGGCCTGTGGGATGAGCACGTCCACTTTGGGTTGTGGGCGCAGCGTCGTCGCTGGTTAGATCTCTCGGGAGCCACCTCTGCTGGGGAAGCCGCGGCCATTATGGGCGAAGCGGTTCGTGAACGCGGGGACACTCTTGGCGGAGCGGTGCTGATTGGGGCTGGCTACCGGGATGGTCTGTGGACTGACCAGAAATCAACGGCACTCCTTGATTCTCACACCGGCACCGTCCCGGTCTTGCTGCTCTCAGTGGATGTGCACTCGTGTTGGGTCAATACGGCAACAATCAAGGCTTTTGATGTGAAAGGCCACGATGTTGATGGGTCCTTGAGCGAGCAGGAGTGCTTTGACCTGACCGTTGCCGTGGGCTCGGTTGATGAGCTCACCCTCGACTCGTGGGTGATGGAAGCTGCTCGTGCGGCTGCGGCCAGAGGCGTGGTCGGAATCGTCGACTTGGATATGGCCTACAACTCGGTGGTGTGGAGCAGGAGAGCTGCTGGCGTGAAGGGCCATTATCCCCTGCGCGTGGAAGCCGGGGTCTACCCCGAGCACCTCGAGCGAGCCATCGCTGATGGACTGCACACCGGCTATGCACTAGCACCGGGAATTTCGATGGGCCCCTTCAAGATCATCACCGATGGGTCCTTGAACACCAGAACCGCGCACTGCGTTGAGCCCTACCTCGGTGTTGAGGGCGATGTTCGAGGCGCCATGAACTTTGATGTGGCAGAAATTGAGCGCCTGCTGGTGCGGGCTCACCAGTCGGGCTTCTCCCTCGCCGTTCACGCTATTGGCGATGAAGCAAACCGTCTCATTCTCGATGTGATGGAAGCCAACGGTCTTGGTGGGCGCATTGAGCACGCCCAGCTGGTGCGCGACGCTGACTTTGTTCGCTTCGCGAAGCTCGGTGTGATCGCGAGCGTTCAACCCGAGCACGCGGTGGATGACCGCGACGTGACCGA
>JBIIRH010000030.1:0-11692 GCA_044341675.1 Pontimonas sp. | reverse complement strand
TATGTGGATGGTGCCCAAATCGCCAAACTTCAGAAACTCGGTGCGGTCGGCGATGTGCTCGGGCGCTACATCACCTCTGAGGGCGATATTGCAGACCCCGAGCTCGATCAGCGAACACTTGGCCTCTCGCTGGCCAGGCTGAGGCAGGCCGAGCGAAGCATCGCGGTGGTTGCCGGAAAAGACAAGCACCCGGTTGCCAAAGCGATTGTGACCAGTGGTTTGGCCACCGTGTTGATTACCGATGAAGACACTGCAGCGTTTTTGCTCGATCTCCCCGAAGGAAAGGTGGCATGGCCATGACCCCCACAACCGCGGTTCACGCCACCGCCAGAGCCAACAGCGTTCTCGGCGCCTCGGTGACCGAGAAGGCGTTGAAGAAGTTCCTCAATGGCATTCCCGGTGTTGACGTAGTCGGTGCTGAGGCACGAGCGGCAAGCTTCGCCAGCCGCTCCATCAAGACCACCAGCAAGGCCTGGGGTCTCGACACCATCATTCGGATGGTCGATCTGACCACCCTCGAAGGTGCTGACACCCCCGGAAAAGTTCGCTCGCTGGCCAGAAAAGCCATCTTGCCGGACCCCAGTGACCCCGCGTGTCCCCATGTTGCGGCGGTCTGTGTCTATGGCGACATGGTGGGACACACGATTGAGGCGCTCGGTGAATGGCACCTCTCTCAGCGTGCCGATGGCATCGCCGTTGCCGCAGTTGCCACCGCATTCCCCAGCGGCCGGGCAAGCCTGCCGGTCAAGATTTTGGATACTCAGTTGGCCGTGGCTGAGGGAGCAGACGAGATCGACATGGTCATCGACCGCGGGGCGTTCCTCTCCGGCCGCCTTGGTCTGGTCTTTGACCAGATTGTCGCTGTCAAAGAAGCCTGCAAACGATCGGATGGCACCTATGCCCATCTCAAGGTGATCTTGGAGACGGGGGAGCTTGCAACGCTCGATAACGTGCGCCAAGCGAGTTGGCTCGCGATTCTGGCCGGGGCAGATTTCATCAAAACCTCCACCGGCAAGGTTCAACCGGCAGCAACCCTGCCGGTGACGATCACCATGCTGGAAGTCATCCGAGACTGGTACGGACTCACGGGCGAAAAAATCGGCATGAAACCTGCCGGTGGCATCAGGGCCAGCAAGGATGCGCTGCGCTATCTGGTGGGTGTCGCCGAGACACTCGGAGAAGAGTGGCTGGAGCCACACCTCTTCCGGTTTGGCGCCTCAAGTTTGCTCAACGACGTAGTACTCCAGAGACAGAAGATGCGAACCGGTCACTACAGTGGCCCCGACTATGTGACGGTGGACTGATATGACATTCCTTGATTACGCTCCAGCACCAGAATCGACTTCGATTCTCAACATTAAGAAGTCCTACGGGCTCTTCATCGGTGGTGAGTTCGTCGATGGTCACGGTGGCTCGTTCGCCACGGTGTCGCCCTCGACCGAAAAGACCATCACCCAGGTCGCCACGGCGACAGAGGCCGATGTTGACGCCGCAGTCCGCTCGGCACGCAAAGCCTTCAGCGGAACCTGGTCAAAGATGCCCGGCAGCGAAAGAGCCAAGTATCTCTTCCGCATCGCTCGGATCATTCAAGAACGCTCGCGCGAGCTCGCTGTTGCTGAATCCCTCGATAACGGTAAGCCCATCCGTGAAACCAGAGACGTTGATATTCCTTTGGTGGCAGCGTGGTTCTTTTACTACGCCGGCTGGGCCGACAAGCTCGAATATGCGGGTCTTGGGCCAGCACCTCGTGCGCTCGGTGTTGCTGGGCA
Organism: Pontimonas sp.; assembly: GCA_044341675.1. Taxonomy (GTDB): domain Bacteria; phylum Actinomycetota; class Actinomycetes; order Actinomycetales; family Microbacteriaceae; genus Pontimonas. Next base: position 9,923 of record JBIIRH010000030.1, on the reverse strand, counting down.
GATCATTCCCTGGAACTTCCCGCTGCTCATGCTCGCGTGGAAGATTGCGCCAGCGCTTGCCGCTGGCAACACGGTCGTGTTGAAGCCTGCTGAAACAACGCCGCTCACCGCGTTGCTCTTTGCAGAAATCTGCCAGCAGGCGGATCTGCCTCCGGGTGTTGTGAACATTGTGACTGGCGCTGGTGCAACCGGCGCAGCTCTCGTGGCACACCCCGATGTCAACAAGATTGCATTTACGGGTTCCACCGCGGTGGGCCGGGGTATCGCCCAGAGCCTCGCTGGGACACCCACGCGCGTAACGCTCGAGCTTGGTGGCAAGGGAGCGAACATCGTCTTCGACGATGCCGCGATTGACCAAGCCATCGAGGGCATTGTGAGCGGGATTTTCTTCAACCAGGGTCACGTGTGTTGCGCGGGGTCACGGTTGCTGGTTCAAGAAAACATCCATGACGATGTTGTCGCCAGACTCCAAAAGCGTCTGACGACGCTGCGCCTCGGTGACCCGCTGGATAAGAACACTGATATCGGTGCGGTGAATTCGAAGGCTCAGCTTCAGCGCATCACCGAGCTTGCTAACAGCGGTGATAGCGAAGGCGCCGATCGCTGGAGCGCGCCGTGCGACATTCCGGCGAAGGGCTTCTGGTTCCCACCAACCCTCTTCACCGGGGTTCAGACCAGCCACCGGATTGCCCGGGAGGAAATCTTTGGGCCTGTGCTGTCCATCCTTACCTTTAGGACTCCTGATGAAGCAGTGGCGAAGGCCAACAACACACCGTATGGGTTGAGTGCAGGGATCTGGACGGAGAAGGCATCGCGGATGCTGGCCATTGCTGACAAACTGCGCGCAGGCGTGATTTGGGCGAACACGTTCAACAAGTTCGACCCAGCCAGCCCCTTTGGTGGGTATAAAGAATCTGGTTATGGCCGAGAGGGTGGCAAGCACGGCCTCGCCGCCTATCTGGAATCTAGTAGCCCCAAGGGAGGCCTGAAATGAGCGCTCGCGTTGCGGTTGCGAAAACCTACAAGCTCTTTATCGGCGGAAAGTTCCCTCGCAGTGAAAGCGGCTACACCTACGAGGCACTCGATAGCAAGGGACGCTTCTTAGCCAACGTTGCCAAGGCCAGTCGTAAAGATGCCAGGGACGCGGTCGTCGCTGCCCGGGCGGCCCAGCCCGGCTTCGCCGGTGCGACCGCCTATAACCGTGGCCAAGTTCTCTACCGGATCGCCGAAATGCTCGAGGGCCGCCGTGAACAGTTTGTTGCCGAGATTCGCGCCGCCGAGGGCGTCTCTGGCTCGCAAGCCAGCGCTCAGGTAGATCGCGCGATTGACACGTGGGTTTGGTATGCGGGCTTTGCGGATAAATACGCCCAGGTCGCTGGCAACGGCAACCCCGTGGCTGGTCCGTATTTCAATCTCTCAGTTCCAGAGCCGACCGGTGTGGTGGTGGCCTTGGCACCCCAGGGCGACAAAGGCCAGAGTTTGCTGGGCCTAGCCTCCGTTGTTGCACCGATTCTGGTGAGTGGAAACTCTGTCGTGGTGATGCCCCATTATCAGCAGTCGCTGCCGGCTTTGTCGTTGGCAGAAGTGTTGGCGACGAGCGATGTGCCAGGCGGTGTGGTCAACATCATCAGTGGGAACCCCGCCGAGGTGATGCCGTGGCTTGCCTCTCACGCCGATGTCAACGCCTTCGACTTTGCCGGGGGTGCTGCGTTGGATTGGGTGTCCTGGCAGCGCGATGCGGCAGGCGTGCTTGCTCGCGTGGTTCCGCCCTGCGAGGGAATCCCCGAGCGCAGCCTTGAGAGAATCACCGCTTTCACCGAAATCAAAACCATTTGGCACACGAAGGCCCTGGGTTAGGTGACCTCCGGAATTCTGCTTGTCGATAAACCCCTGGGAGTGAGCTCCCACGGGGTGGTGTCGATGGCCAGGAAGGCGCTCGGCACCAAAAAGGTCGGCCATGCGGGAACACTCGATCCAGAGGCCTCCGGTCTGCTGGTCTTGGGTGCGGGTGCTGGAACCAGGCTTCTGAACTACATGGTGGGACTTGAGAAGACCTACGTGGCAACGCTGCGCCTTGGCTACGCAACGACCACGGATGACGCTGAGGGTGAGCGCATCGATTTTCCGGGGGGTGATCTCGCGACCGTGACGATCGAAGCACTCGATGATGTCCTTGGCCGGTTTCGAGGCCCCATCTCTCAGGTGCCGAGTACGTTTTCTGCCATCAAGGTGGAGGGTAAGAGGGCTTACGACCTCGCGCGCTCCGGGGCCGAGGTCGAACTCAAAGCGAGACCTGTGACCGTGTATCGACTGGAGCGGGGTGAACCGGAGAGTCAGTCAGGACATATCGATCTGGAGCTCACGATTGAGTGCTCTTCGGGAACGTATATCCGGGCACTCGCCAGAGATATCGGCGAGGCACTGGGTGTTGGTGGACACCTGGTCGCTCTGCGTCGCACTCGGGTTGGCCCGTTTGACGTTGTCGATGCGCTCTCTCATGAGCGCATCGAAGCCTCGGGGCTTCGCGGGCTTGCGGAATCGGCAGCACTCGTAATGACGCCGGTAAGCCTTGGCGCAAGAGAAGTCGATGACGTTCGCCACGGTCGGGCTGTGGCAGCAAAAGACTGGCCAGAGGGTGTTCCACTGGCCGCTGTGGATGAGGCTTCTGGCCAGTTAGTGGCGATTATCGAGTGTTCTGCAGGCCGCAGCCGTATCCTGATGGGGGTCCCCGAGGCCTAGGACAGAGAGAAGTCGCCGTGATCGAGTGGTTCGCCTGGTTTCAGGTCGGCTTTGCCGCCCTCATCGGACTGGTCTCCTTTGGCTTCGCAGCAAAAAAAGCGACGCCGAATGATTACACCCTGCTTGGGACCGTACTGATTGGCGTGCTCTTGGTCGCCCAGATTGTGGTGAGCATCGTTGCACCGTTTGTGGGTAATGAGCCAACCGGCGACTCCCTCGAGTTCTGGATGTATTTGATCACCGCAGTCATGATGATTCCCGCCGCTGTCATTTGGGCAGTGGTCGAGCGCAACGTGGTCTCCAACGTGATTCTCGGTGTCGTGGGAGTCTCGGTGGCCGTGATGGTGGCGCGGATGAATGAGATTTGGTTCGACACCAGTGCCTAGTCCACTGCCAGAAGGTGACCTCGCCCCGAGCGATGGCCGATTGCCCGCGGGTGTTTCGATAGGGGCAGCAGATCGAACCCTCGGGCTTTATGTTCATATCCCGTTTTGCGCTGCGCGCTGTGGGTACTGCGATTTCAATACCTACACCGCTGATGAGCTCGACGGGCTTTCGCGGGATAGCTATCCAGAGAGCGCCCTGCGGGAGATGGACTTAGCGGCGACCGTGCTGCGCGCGGCCGGCCTGCCAGAACGACAGCTTTCTACTGTGTTTTTTGGTGGCGGCACCCCCACTCTCTTGGGCCCGGAACCTTTACTCCGGGTACTCGAGCGCGCCAGAGACCTCTGGGGGCTGGCTCCTGGTGCTGAGGCGACCGTAGAGGCCAACCCGGACAGCGTGAGCGAGGACGACCTCCTCGCCTTGGCCGAGGGCGGTGTGACCCGGATCTCAGTGGGGGTTCAGTCGGTGGTGCCGAGCGTGCTTGCGACACTGGATCGCACTCACACCCCCGAGCGAGTGCCACTAGCCGTGGCGGCTGTCAAGAAAGCGGGCCTTGCCGCTTCCGTCGATCTCATCTTTGGCAGTCCAGGCGAGACCCTCGAGCAGTGGGCAACGACCGTCCAGGCTGCGATCGAGCTTGAGCCCGACCACATTTCTGCCTATTCGCTGATTGTTGAACCGGGCACCGCACTGGCTAGACGCATCCAGAAGGGCGAGCTCCCGGTGCCCGATGATGACCTGCAGGCAGAAATGTATGTGCTGGCCGATGAGGCCTTTAGCCGGGCCGGCTATAGCTGGTATGAAATCAGCAACTGGGCTAAGTCTCCCGAGCGTGAATCGGCCCACAACCGCAGTTATTGGAGCAACGAAGACTGGTGGGGGATTGGGCCAGGGGCCCACTCCCACGTCGGAGGTGTGCGGTGGTGGAACGTCAAACATCCGAGCGCCTATGCCAAGCGCTTAGAGGAGGGGGTTTCTCCCGCTCACGCCAGAGAGGTGCTCTCGGGAGAGCACCAGGACCTTGAGCGCGTTCTGTTGGGCCTGCGCCTTCGGGAAGGAATCCCGACGGAGTGGATTGAGCCCTCCAAGGGGCCCATGATTGCTGACTTCATTGCCAGAGAGCTTGTGGATGGCCGCCAGGCATTGGCCGGCCGCCTGGTGTTGACGAGGGCGGGCCGCCTTCTGGCTGACCACCTCGTTCGCGAACTCACCTGATGACGTGGTGGAGCTTCCCTCGCTACTATTAGCAATCGATCGGTAAGACTGCCAAATCAGGGTGTGGGGGTGAATGGGCACATGGTGTCAGAGCGCGCACTCGAGGTATTGAAAGTTATCGTTCAGGACTACATCGACTCGAAAGAGCCGGTGGCCTCCAAGGCAATTGCCGATCGCCACGGGTTTGGTGTCTCAGCCGCCACGATTCGCAACGATATGGCGCTGCTGGAAGAAGAAGAGCTGATTACCGCTCCTCACACCTCGGCGGGCCGGGTTCCCACCGATAAGGGTTATCGCGTTTTTGTGGATCAGTTGGCGGGCATCAAGCCGCTGAGTGTGGCCCAGCGCAACGCCATCGAAGAGTTTCTTGGCCACTCAGCCGATCTTGATGACACCCTGGCCCGCACTGTTCGCTTGCTCTCGCAGCTCACCAACCAGGTCGCCATTGTTCAATATCCAAGCCTCAGTAGCGCCCGGGTTCGACACGTTGAATTGCTGCCCCTTGGCACCCACCGCCTTATGACGGTGTTGATCACCGACGGTGGCTCAGTGGATCAAAACATTGTCGAGTGCGCGAACCCCATCGACGAAGTCATTGTCGCTGAGCTGCGTGCGCACGTTAACCAACAACTTGCCACCGTTCCGGTGGTGGCTTTGGGGGAGAGGCTTGCCGCCCTGCCTGGCAGTGTGTCACCGGATCGTGTCGAACTTGCCACATCGATTGCCGATGCTCTTTCGCACGCGATCGAGGGTCACCGCACCGACCGTCTCGTCATGGCCGGTGCATCGAATCTGGTGCGCACCGAGCACGACTTTGCCCACAGTGTGTATCCGGTGCTCGAAGCTATCGAAGAACAGGTAACGCTGTTGAAGCTTTTCACCGAGATGAAACTCGATGCCTCGGATGTTCAGGCCCGTATTGGTCGTGAGAACGAAGGCGCTCTCTCAGAGGCCGCGGTATTGGCATCCTCGTATCAGAGTGGGAATCAGCAGACGGCCACCCTCGGTGTTGTGGGCCCCACCAGAATGGACTACTCGAGCAACATGACGGCGGTGCGGGCGGTCGCCCGCTACCTCTCCCGCCTGCTCGGTGATGACAACCAGGAAAGAAACTAAGGCGTGAGCGCAGATCACTATCAAGTCCTGGGCGTCGCCAAGGACGCTAGCGCCGAGGACATCAAGAAGGCCTACCGCAAGCTTGCGCGCCAACTTCACCCCGATGTGAACAGCGACGAGGGCGCGGAGGACAAGTTCAAGCAGGTCACCCACGCCTATGAGGTGCTCTCTGACCCGCAGCAGCGAGCCAGCTACGACATGGGTGGGGGTCAAGGATTTGGCGGGTTTGGGCCCTTTGGCGACATCTTTGAAACCTTCTTCGGTGGCCAACAGGGCTCGCGTGGTCCTAGGCCGCGTCAAGAGCGCGGGCAGGACGCGCTGGTGCGAGTCGATGTCGACCTCGTTGACGTGATTTTTGGTGTGACACAGACTCTCGAGCTCGACACAGCCGTGCTGTGTGAAACATGTCAGGGTTCGTGCGCGTCTCCTGGCACATCACCTAGGACCTGTGACATCTGTGGTGGTAGCGGAAGCCTGCAGCGCACGGTCCGCTCGGTTTTGGGAAACATGGTGACCCAGAGCCCCTGTGGCAGCTGCCGTGGGTTTGGGTCAGTGATCGACAGCCCGTGCCCGACGTGTGCCGGACAGGGGCGCGTGCGTGCCACCCGTTCGCTGTCCGTGGATATCCCCGGTGGCATCGAAACCGGCCAGCGCATTCACCTTCCTGGCCAAGGCGAGGTTGGTCACGGTGGTGGCCCAGCCGGCGATCTTTATCTTGAGTTCACCGTCCGAGGTGACAGCATTTACTCCCGCTCAGGAGACGACATCATCGCCACCATCGAGCTTGATGTCGCAGACGCAGTTCTTGGCACCGAAGTGACTCTGCCAGCCCTGGACGGTGATGTCACCGTGGTGATTAAGCCAGGCGCCCAGAGCGCTGATGTCATCACCGTGAAGGGCCGCGGGGTGACGAAGCTTCGTGGAAACGGCCGAGGCGACCTGCGCTTTGGAATCCACGTTCTGACCCCCACAAAACTTGGCTCTCAAGAAACCGAGTTGATGAAGAAGTTCAAGGCATTGCGCAAAGCCGAGGGCCCCAGGCTTGCCGGCGCCCAGCAGGGCATGTTCCACAAGTTCCGTGACCGCCTGTTTGGTGGTTAGTCGGTGGCGCACCTTTACTTGAGCGCAACACCTGGCCCCTGGGCCGTGGGCGACACCATCACCTTGGCCGGAGATGAAGCCCACCACGCAGCGAGGGTTGGCAGACTCCAAGTGGGCGAGAGGACCTCGGTCGGCGATGGCACCGGAGTGATGGCTGTGGCCACGGTGACTGGTGTTTCTGGCTCTGAAGTTACGCTCAGCCTTGGTTCGCTCGAGCACCACGAGCGACCAACCCCCGAAATCTGGCTGGCGCAAGCACTAGCCAAGGGCGACCGGGATGAACTGGCCATCCAAGCCTGCACAGAGCTAGGAATCGATCGTGTGATTCCCTACCAGGCGTCCAGGTCGATCTCCACTTGGAAGGACGACAAAGTCGACAAGGGTGTTGCCCGCTGGACCAAGATCGTCACAGAGGCGACCAAGCAGGCGCTTCGCGCCTACATCCCGCAGGTGAGCGAGCCGCAGTCCACCGCAGGGCTCTGTTCGCTTGCCAACGAGTGCCAGATAGTGGTCTTGGATCCACTCGCCACAGAGACCCTCTCCCAGTTTCGACCAGCTGGTGACCGGCCGATTCTTCTGGTCGTCGGACCCGAGGGAGGCCTGTCCCCCGAGGAATTGAGTGCTCTCGAGAAATCCGGGGCCACCAGGCGGAAGTTGGGCGAGAGTGTGCTGCGCACCTCCAGTGCTGGGCCAGCGGCGCTGGCTGTTCTCAACGTCACTCTGGGACGCTGGTGATAGCCCATGCGCACGAGATTGACCCGGCCTACACTAAAGGGATGAGCAGTTCTTCGCCCTCAATCTTTTCCAAGATTGTGTCCCGGGAAATTCCAGCGGACATCGTGATGGAAAACGATCACCTGATTGCCTTTCGGGACATTGCCCCGAAAGCGCCCGTGCACCTTCTGGTGGTGCCAAAAACGCAGGAATACGCAAACGTCGCCGAGCTTGCCGCCGGCGACCCCCAGCTTCTTGCGCAGCTTGTGGCCATGGCTCAGGAGCTCGCCAGCGAGTATGCGAATGGGGAATTCCGCCTGGTGTTCAACTCCGGTGAGACTGCCGGCCAAACTGTCTTTCATGTCCACGCACACGTCCTAACCGGTGGGCTTGATGAGGGTTCTCTTGCCGGCTAAACCTCGTGCTTCACGTGATTCTGTGTCGATCACTATCGACGTTGACGACGTCGCGATGATTCGTGTTCTTGGCGTTCACGATCGGGTGCTGAGCCAAGTTGAGGCAGAGTGTCCCGGTGTTGTCGTGGTGGCTAGAGGCAACAGCATTACGGTCTCTGGTTCTGAAGCAGAGGTGGATAAAGCCCACGCGCTGATTACCGATGTCGTGGCCTTAGCCCGCGCCGGTGTGGACCTGGGGGCGGCGGATGTGACGAGGGCATCTCGCATCAAGGCTCAAACGGGCAAGGGAGCGGCCTCGTTTTTGAGCGAACCGATTCTCTCCTCCAAAGGCAAGACCATCCGACCCAAGACGCTCGGCCAGAAGAACTACGTCGAGGCGATTGAGTCCCACACCATTGTCTTTGGAATAGGGCCCGCTGGAACGGGCAAAACCTATTTGGCGATGGCCAAGGCTGTCCAAGCCCTTGAGCGCAAGGAAGTTGACCGCATCATTTTGACAAGGCCCGCTGTCGAGGCGGGGGAGCGTTTGGGATTCTTGCCTGGCACCCTGACCGACAAGATTGACCCCTATCTCAGGCCGCTCTTTGATGCGCTGCACGAAATGATGGACCCAGAGCTTGTTCCCAAGTTGCTGGCCTCGGGGACTGTTGAAGTGGCTCCCCTTGCGTATATGCGCGGGCGCACGCTGAACTCGTCGTTCATCATTCTGGATGAAGCCCAAAACACGTCCCCAGAGCAGATGAAGATGTTCCTCACCAGGCTTGGCTTTGGTTCCACCATGGTGATCACCGGGGATGTGACCCAGGTGGATCTCCCCGGTGGGGCTAGTGGCCTCAAGTTAGTCGGTGGCATCCTGGAAGACATCGAGGATATTCATTTCCATTACCTCTCCGCCGAGGACGTGGTCCGGCACTCTTTGGTGTCGGAGATCGTCGATGCTTACGCGCGTTTTGATGCCAAAGGGGTGAAAAAAGGTGGCCGTTGAGCTCACCAACGAGTCCGGCATCGAGGTTGCCGAAGCCACGCTTCAAGATGTCGTGCTCTTTGGCATGGCACAGATGAGGGTGCACCCCGATGCTGAGCTGGCTATTGTCCTTGTCGATGAGGGCGCCATGGAGCAGCTTCACCTGCAGTGGATGGGCGAACCGGGACCGACCGATGTTCTCAGTTTTCCGATGGACGAGCTGCGACCAGGCCGCGATGGCGAGACTTCGGCAGAGGGCATTCTTGGCGACATCGTGTTGTGTCCCTCAGTGGCAGCCACTCAGGCAGAAGCCGCCGGTCACTCAGTGATGACCGAGCTGTCCATGTTGACCATTCACGGCCTTCTACACCTGCTCGGTTATGACCACGCGGAACCAGACGAAGAGAAAGAAATGTTCGGCCTGCAGGCAGACATTCTCCAGAAATATTCCGACCAGGCAGGCAGCTAAGCCATGGGCATTGCTTTTGTTGTGATTGCCGCGGCCTTGATTGCCCTCGGCAGTTTCACCATGGCTCTTCGAACGAGCTTGGCGACCCTGTCGCGAAACGACTTGTTGGAGGAAGCAGAAAAGGTTAGAGCGCCCCAAGCCCTCCACAAAATCGCCTCGGACATCGAAGCTCACATCACAGCACTGCGGTTTGTGCGCGTGTTTCTTGAAACCATTGCTGCGGCACTGATCACTCTCGCGCTCGTGACCTGGTTGCCCGAGTGGTGGCAGGTTCTTCTTGCTGCCACGGGCATCATGACCGCGGTGTCCTTCGTTGTGGTGGGCTCAAGTCCCCGGTCGGTTGGAGTGAGAAACGCCAGGTTCTTTATCCGCTTCTTCGCTCGCTTTGTTCGATTGGTCCGCATCGCTTTGGGCCCCCTCGCCGAGGCGCTGATTGTGGTGGGCAATATCGTGACGCCGGGCAGTAGTGCCAAAGCGGGAATAACCAGCGAGGATCAGTTCCGCCACTGGGTGGACGAGGTCGCAGACCAAGACATGCTCGAAGACGAAGACCGCGAACTTCTGCATTCAGTCTTTGAGTTTGGCGACACCATCGTTCGAGAAATCATGGTGGCCCGCACCGACATGATTACTGTCGATGCGGATGACACCGTGCGTGACGCGATGGCGGTCTTCCTGGACAAAGGGGTTTCCCGTATTCCCGTCATAGGGAAAAACAGCGACGAAGTCATTGGGATTTGTTATCTGCGGGATGTTGCCCGGGTTGAGCATGAGAAACCCGCCCTTGCCAAGAAATCCCCGATCT
>JBIIRH010000063.1:0-3633 GCA_044341675.1 Pontimonas sp. | reverse complement strand
CTGCCAACTGCTGGAGGACATACCACTGGAGGTCACTGTCAATCGTGAGGTGTGCGGTGCCACCGTGGATCGGGTCTTCGACCAACGTGGTGGTCCCTGGCAGCCGCACGCCATCGGCACCCTTTTGATACGTTGCCACACCGTTTTGAGCCATAAGGCATTCGTTTTCGGCAAGCTCCACTCCACCGAGGGGCTCATCGCGACCCAGCATGCCGGTCAGGTTCGCCGTCACAGGACCAAAGGGATAAGTTCGCTCGCGAATCAAATCAATTTGCAGCCAGGGGATGTCAAGCTCCCTCAGGGCATCTTTTGCCCCCGGGGTGACGCCCTTAATCAAGTAGGTGAACTGCGCAGAGGGATCTTTCGAGATGGCGTAGAGCATCTCGTCGTAGTCGCCCCCGGTCGCCTGCGCTATCTCGGCCAACGCCTGAGCAAGCGGGACTACCACTCCAGCGCGACGAAAGTCGCCAGCCTTCGAAGGGTTGACGCTGATGTCATAGCGGTCCACGTCCAGAGCGAGGTCGTTCCCAAACTGATCGACAATGGAGCCGCGTGACGCCCAAAGGGTCTCGCTAGTGGTGCGAAGCTGAAGCGATTGCTCCTGAAGTTCAGCTGCTCGAACGATTTGAACGTCAACCAGACGCCCGAAGAAGACAAGGGAGACCAGCATCACCATCGCGAGGGCGAACGCTACGCGACGCCCAGACATACGTTGGTGATGCATCAGTGCTGCTTACCTCGTCGTTGGTGACGGGATCGAGCCGCCAAATCGTGGGGTGGTGGGAGCGGGCTTTACCGAGACGGGTGTTGCGCTCGGCGCTGTTGAGGGAGCCTCGATTGTTGTCGTCGCCTCCACAACCTCGGGAACAACCTCTTGGGGGGCGGTCACCGACTCGTAGACCGCGGCGATTATCGCCGGGGGCAAGACGGTCTCGCTGCCAGCTGTGACCGGATACACCCCGGACCCAGAACCTTCGGCGGCAGGCTTTGCTTCGCCGACAACGCTCGAGTCAGAAAGCCGCAGATAGGCCGGATTATTGTCGGCGACCATGCCCATTGATGTGGCAAGCCCTGCGAGAGTGTCGGGAGCAATCAGAGCGTTAATGTCTTCTGCCACCATCTGACGTTTCTGTTCGGTGTTGCGCATTTCACCCTTGAGTGAGGCAATTTCATACGCCCCACCAGAGAGTGCGATCGAGAGCATGAGTTGCACCGCGAGGATTGCGAAAATCCCCAACAGCGTCACCACGATATAACGCAGCTTCGGTGCTGCAGGGGTGGCGAGGCCTTGGCGTGTCGGCCGGGATACTGACTCCCTGGCCTTCGAAGTGGGTTTGACAGTGAGGACGCTCATCGAGTGACCTTTCTGAGTTTTTCGGCTGCCCGAAGGCGAACCGATGCTGCGCGGGGGTTGTGGGCTATTTCTTCTGGGCTTGCCATCTCGGCGCCGCGCGTAAGTTCGGTGAACTCAGCACGGTGCTCGGGAAGTTCGCGAGGGAGCCCCAGCGGGGCGGTGGTGTGAGAGCGGCGGCGGAGCTCTTGCTTGGTGAGGCGGTCCTCGCCCGACTGGTAGGACATGACCACGATGCGCCCGCCGATGGCGAGACGGTCAAGCGCCTCGGGCAGGGCCGCCGCCCAGGACTCGAGCTCGCGGTTGACCTCAATACGAAGTGCTTGGAAGACGCGCTTGGCCGGGTGCCCCTTGTCCTTGAGTGCGTAGGGAGTAGCGCGTTGCAGGACATCCACGAGCTGACTCGTCCGCAGAAGTGGTTCGATTGCGCGGGCCTCGACGATGGCGCTGGCATAGCGGTCGGAGAGTTTCTCATCGCCAAAGCGACGGAAGATGTCCGCAAGTTCACGCTTGTCGTACTCAGCGAGGATGTCCGCGGCGGTGCGCTCGTCAGTGCCATCCATGCGCATATCGAGGGGCGCATCGATGGAGTAGGAGAAGCCCCGCTCGGGTTTATCCAGGTGAAGGGACGAGACCCCCAGGTCAAAGAGGAAAGCGTCTGGCTCTTGCCCAGGGAAGAGTTCGTCTAGTACTCGACCCAGTTCGTCGTAGCGAGCGTTGGCGAAGCTCACCCGATCGCCATACTGCGCAAGACGAGCCCTCGAGTGCTCGAGCGCTTCCTGGTCACGATCAATGCCCAGCACCCGAAGGGTGGGGAAACTCTCCAGGAAGGATTCGGTGTGTCCACCAAGCCCGAGGGTCCCATCGACGAGAAGCGGTGTCGCGCCAGTCAACGCAGTTGCCAAAAGCTCTAAAGCGCGCTCTCGCAACACTGGGATGTGGTGATAGGTGGCGATCATTGTGCGTCCCCTCCCCCAGATCCGGTTCTCGGATTCCCTTCCGTGTGATGAACCTGGAACCGGGGAAGGTGTCTCAGGGCCCAACGGACGGGAGTCGAAAAATCGGAGCTAGAGGAGTCCAGGAATCACCTCCTCTTCGGTTTCAGAGAAGGCTTGCTCGCGGTCCTCGTAGTAGGACTGCCATGCGGTACTCGACCAGATCTCGGCCCGGGTACCCGCACCGATGACGGTCAAGTCGCGCTCCAATCCGGCATAGTCGCGCAATGCCGTTGGGATGGTGACGCGGTTTTGCTTGTCGGGAATCTCAGCGCTCGCGCCAGAGAGAAAGAGTCGGAGGAAGTCGCGGCCAGCCTTGCTGGTTAGTGGGGCCTCGCGGAGACGCTCAACGTGGGCGTCGAAGTCTTTGCTGGTGAACACGTAGATGCATCGTTCCTGACCTCTGGTGAGCACCAAACCGTTCGCGAGCTCATCTCGAAATCGTGCCGGAAGGATGACTCGACCCTTGTCGTCGAGCTTGGGGGCGTGCGTTCCCAGGAACATTCCCGCCCCTCCTTTCGTATCCGGCCGTACTTGAGGTTCCGCACCACTTTACTCCACTTTGCTCCAAATTGCACCACTTTAGACCTTTTTCTTCAATTTCTTTGCGGGCGTGTCTCCACGCCCACATCGGCATAAAGACAGGCATAAACGACAAAAACCGGCCCGAAGGCCGGTTTTTTCGTACTCGAGTGGAGGGCTCTATCCCTCCACTGGGGACTTAGAGGGGGTCGCCGTTGCTGCGACGCTCCCAACGCTCATTGAGCTGATTCATGAATCCCGCACCGGAACCCGACGCGGGCTTGGGGGATGTCGAGGTGGAGCGACCCTCGACGGGCTTGCCCGGGATGGCAACAGCCACCATCACACCGGTGAACATGATGGCAAAGCCCACGATCCCGACGACAGTGAGGTCTGACGTGACACCCAGAAGCATGGTGACCAGGCCGCCCAGAGCAACAATCGCACCGATGGCCATGGCCCGATAGTTGGGAGTCCGCGATACGCCGAGGGTCGTCACGACGTCAGCCTCATTGTTATAGAGGTTGCGCTCCATCTCTTCGAGCAAACGTTGCTCGCGCTCAGACAGTGCCATAGTCGCCTCCAGGCGTGTATTCGGGTAACTATGAGTGTACGCAGTTTTCCTGAGGATAGGCTAGGTCCGTGTCAGAGCCGATCAAGCTTGTCGACCTTGTCGACTCCCGCCTCGCCAGTTTTCTGGATTCCCGCTCAAGCGAGCTCGAGGTTATCTCCCCCGACCTTGAGCACATCATGGACTACACCAGG
>JBIIRH010000029.1:0-12328 GCA_044341675.1 Pontimonas sp. | reverse complement strand
GGGAAGCATGCGAAAGTGGAGAAACCTCCCACCCGCGTGGGCCTGCAGGACTAAGGCTACCGGGTCGTTGTACTCCGTGAATCTCATCAGATTCACAGCGTCAAGGGTGCGAAATAGTCAACACGGCTATGGGGTTTGTCTGTCTATCGCGTGAAACAAACGCTGACAGAACAGGAGACAGGCATCAGCGATCCCAGGATTAACGACCGCATTCGGGCAAGCGAGGTTCGCCTCGTGGGACCCGAAGGTGAGCAGGTCGGAGTCGTGCGCATTGACGTGGCTCTGCGGTTAGCTCAAGAAGCTGACCTCGACTTGGTCGAAGTGTCACCTAATTCGAACCCACCGGTAGTCAAGGTTATGGACTACGGCAAGTTCAAATATGAGGCAGCACAGAAAGCCAAGGAAGCCCGCAAGAACCAGGCGAACACCATCCTCAAAGAGGTTCGGTTTCGACTGAAAATCGATACACACGACTACGAGACCAAGCGCAAGCGTGCAGAGAGCTTCTTGCAAGCAGGCGACAAGGTCAAGGCGATGATTTTGTTCCGCGGCCGTGAGCAATCACGACCAGAACAGGGTGTTCGACTTCTGCAGCGTTTTGCCGAGGACGTGGCCGAACACGGAATTGTGGAATTCACCCCGACCATTGATGGTCGCAACATGGTGATGATCATTGCTCCGTTGAAGTCGAAAGCAGATGCCAAAGCAGCCCAGGCCAAAGCGAAGACCGCAAAACCAGCCCGCGAGAGCGAGCCGGAGGTAGTCCTCGAGGAAGCCCCGGCTCCCGCACAAGCACCGGTAGCCGAGAAAGCACCGGTAGCAGCGAAAGCACCAGCCGCGAAGGCTCCAGCAGCACCAAAAACTCCAGCAGCACCAAAGGTAGCCAAGGCTGCCCCCAAGACCACCACAGAAAAGAAGGAAGAGACAGATGCCTAAGCAGAAGAGCCACTCGGGAACGAAGAAGCGCTTCAAACTGACCGGCACCGGCAAGGTCATGAAGCAGGGAGCAGGAATGCGTCACAACCTGGAAAAGAAGTCCAGCAAAGTAACCCGCCGCCTCAACCAGGAACAGGTTGTCGCACCGGCGGACGCCAAAGTCATCAAGAAGTTGCTCTCGAAATAAGCCTGACCACAAAGGACAAGAATCATGGCACGTGTAAAGAATGCGGTTAACGCACACAAGAAACGTCGGGTAGTTCTCGAGCGCGCTCAGGGTTACCGTGGGCAGCGCTCCAGGCTGTACCGCAAGGCAAAAGAGCAGGTCATTCACTCGCTCGTTTACAGCTACCGCGACCGTCGCGCACGCAAGGGTGACTTCCGTCGCCTCTGGATCCAGCGCATCAACGCTGGTGCTCGCGCAAACGGCATGACCTACAACCGCTTTATCCAGGGCCTCGGCCTTGCCGGTATTGAGGTTGACCGTCGTATGCTCGCCGAGCTGGCGATCCACGAGCCCGGCGCTTTCGCCACGCTCGTTGAAGAAGCCAAGAAGGCTCTGCCCAAGGACACCTCGGCACCAGTCATCAAGTAGTTTCTGGTTCCGCTACAAACGCCACGCGCTTCCTGCGCGTGGCGTTTGTTGTTATCGGCCGTTAAGCGAGCCTTCAGCTGGCGTTTGGCCCAGACACATACTCTGGTCACGTGCTAGAAAACCCGAGGTCACCCGCTGTTCGTGCTGTGGCGAAGCTTGCGAAGAAGCAGCGTCGCATGGAAGCGCGCCTGTTCTTGGTGGAAGGCCCCCAGGCAGTGAGGGAAGCTCTGCTCACCAGGCCAGAGCTCATTGTCGATGTGTTCATTACTCAAGCAGCCATGGACCGTCACAAAGACCTAGTGTCCTTGGCCGCCGAGCACCGCCTTCAGTTGACGCTCGCCACCGAAAAGGTGCTCGAGGAGATGGCGGACACCGTAACGCCCCAAGGCGTGGTGGCAGTCTGTGGTTTCAACGATGTGACACTCGGTGATGTGCTGGCGAAGAAGCCAGCGTTGATTGCGTTGCTGCACCAGGTTCAAGACCCCGGCAACGTGGGCAACATCATCCGCACCGCTGATGCGGCTGGCGCTGACGCAGTTGTGGTGACGGCCGAGAGCGTTGATGTTTTCAACCCCAAAGCGGTCCGGGCTAGCACCGGAAGTATTTTCCATGTCCCGGTGGTGGTGGGTGTGGATGTGGGGGAGACGATTGCCGCGCTTCGCGCCGCAGGAATATCCGTGTTGGCCACTGATGCCGGTGGCCAAAGCTTGAGCGAGGTGCGTGATTCTGGCGCTCTCGCGAAACCCGTCGCGTGGCTGCTTGGCAACGAAGCACACGGCCTGAGCGATGAGGATGAAGCACTGGCCGATGCCGTGGTGTCCGTGCCGATCTTTGGCCAGGCGGAGTCCTTGAGCCTGCAGACTGCCGCTGCCGTGTGTTTATACGAGTCGGCATTTGCCAAGCGACGCTAGGCCTTGCGCCTTGTAGACTTGGCCCTCGTGTCCTCGTCTCATGAAATTTCCGCGGAAAGCGTCGCTTTGGCTGTTGCTGGAGCGGTGGACGCCTTCGCGCGCGCGACGACACTAGACGAGCTCAAGAAGGAAAAAACGACCCACCTCGGTGAGCGCTCAGAGCTGTCGTTACTGAATGCCACCCTGCGCGACGTGCCAGCAGATCGGAAAGCTGAGGCCGGCAAGCTCATGGGTGAGGCCAAGGGAGCGGTTCAAGCCTCTTACCAGAAGGCTGAGGCGCTCCTCGAGGCCGCCGAAGAAGCCACAAGCCTCCAGGAGGAGGCTCTCGACATGACCGCTGTTGGCGCCAGGCGCCATCAGGGAGCCAGGCATCCACTGAGCGTCCTCATGGAAGACATGGCTGATGTCTTTGTCTCCATGGGCTGGGAGGTTGCCGAGGGTCCAGAGCTCGAACACGAATGGTTCAACTTTGACGCGCTGAACTTTGATGCCGATCACCCCGCTCGGGCCATGCAGGACACGTTCTTTGTGGAGCCAGTGGAGCGTCACATGGTGTTGCGCACGCACACGAGTCCCGTTCAAATCCGTTCGCTTCTCGAGCGGGAATTGCCGGTCTATGTGGTCGCGCCCGGGCGCGTGTATCGCACCGACGAACTCGATGCGACCCACACCCCGGTGTTCCACCAAATTGAGGGCATCGCGATTGATAAAGGGCTCACGATGGCCCACCTGCGCGGAACCCTCGAGCACCTAGCCCGCGCGATGTTTGGCGACGAGGCGAAGATTCGGCTGAGGCCAAACTATTTCCCCTTCACTGAGCCAAGCGCCGAGCTCGATATTTGGCACCCGACCTTTAGCGGGGGAGCGCGGTGGATCGAGTGGGGTGGCTGTGGCATGGTGAACCCCAACGTTTTGCGCGCGGCGGGGATTGACCCCGAGGAATATCAAGGCTTTGCTTTTGGCATGGGCATTGAGCGGACGCTCATGTTCAGGAACAACGTGCAGGACATGCGCGACATGGTCGAGGGCGATGTTCGATTCTCCGGCCAGTTCGGGATGGTGGTCTAGTGCGCGTCCCACTGTCCTGGCTTGGCGAATACGTCGAACTCCCGGCGAAGACCACCCCAGAATCTGTTCACGAGGCACTGGTCTCAGTCGGTCTCGAAGAAGAAGACATCCACCGCTTCGAGGTCACCGGCCCCGTAGTTGTCGGGGAAGTCCTCGATTTCGTCGACGAACCCCAAAGCAATGGAAAGACCATTCGCTGGTGCCAAGTGAAGGTGGCGACCAAAGACGCCCCGGATGCTCCCGCTGTGCGCGGGATCGTCTGTGGAGCCCACAATTTTGGTGTGGGCGACCAGGTTGTCGTTGCTCTACCGGGCTCCGTGTTGCCTGGACCGTTTCCCATCTCTGCCAGGAGCACGTACGGGCATACCTCCGATGGCATGATTGCCTCGGCCAAAGAGCTCGGGCTTGGCGATGACCACACCGGGATTCTGCGTTTAGTCGCGATGGGCATCTCGGCTGAAGTCGGCACTGATGCCATCAGCCTGCTCGGCCTTGACGATGTCGCAGTGGAGGTCAACGTCACACCGGATCGGGGCTACGCGCTCTCGATTCGGGGAATAGCCCGCGAATATCACCACGCCACTGGCGCCAAGTTCCAGGACCCCGGTCTTAGTGTCACTCCAGTCTCTGGTTCCGGTTTTGAGGTTGCCCTCTCGGATGGGGCTCCTATCCGCGGGACCCAGGGGTGCCACGCTTTTGTCGCGCGCACGGTGCGCGGTATTGACCCGACCCTGCCCACCCCGCCGTTCATGGTCGCCAGACTCGTGCTCTCTGGCATTCGCTCGATTTCCCTGCCCGTAGACATCACCAACTACGTGATGCTCGAGATGGGGCAGCCCTTGCACGGCTACGACCTTGATCGGCTCACCGGTGGAATAACCGTCCGTCGAGCGAAGTCGGGGGAGAAGCTCACGACTCTGGATGGGCTCGAGCGCACTCTCGATGCTGAAGACCTTCTGATTACCGATGGGTCTGGCCCGATTGGCCTTGCCGGAGTGATGGGTGGCCTGTCCACAGAGATTACGGATGCGACCCGGGATGTTCTGATCGAAGCGGCCGGCTTCGATCAGGTCTCCATTGCCCGCACTGCCAGGCGCCACAAGTTGCCAAGCGAAGCATCCAAGCGCTTCGCCCGAGGTGTTGACCCGATGGTGGCAGCAGCAGCCGCTGAGCGGGCTGTTGAGCTCCTCGAGCGCTACGCCGGTGGCACCAGAGACTCGCTTGGCGCTTCCGTGTTTGAATCAGGAGCGGGCCAGTACGCGCCAGTTCACCTCGCTCACGATGCCGTGATGGCGCTGACGGGGATGGACGTGGACCCCTCGTCCATCGCTGAAATTCTCCGCTCCATCGGCGCGAGCGTGGACGAAAAGGCTGCCGGCCTCGCTGTGACCCCACCATCCTGGCGCCCCGACATTGTCGATGCCCCTGGCGTGGTCGAAGAAGTAGCGCGGATTGTCGGCTACGACAAGATTCCCTCTGCGCTTCCGCCAGCACCGCCTGGTCGTGGCCTCAGCCACGCCCAGGCAGCCAGGCGCCGCCTGGCCAATGCCCTGGCTGCCAGCGGGATGACCGAAGTTCTTGCCTATCCCTTCGCCTCTCACGAGGACAACGTGCTTTTCGGTCAGACCGAGAGCGACGTGGTCCTCGCCAACGCTCTTGACTCCTTGGTGAATCGCATGCGGGTGAGTTTGGTTCCTGGTCTGCTGGAGACTGCGCAGCGCAACCTGTCGAGAGGCTTCACCTCCCTTGCCCTCTATGAGGTTGGTCTTGTTTTTCACCTTGGATCCGGATCTCTTGGCACCACCGACATTCCTGCGGGCGCGAAGAAGCCCGACGCGAAGGTTGCAGCCGAGCTCTATGCCTCAACCGGGCACCAGCCTTGGAATGTGGCAGGTGTGTTCCTCGGCAACGCCCTCGAGAAGACTCCTGGCTCGAAGGCGAGAGCCTTCGAGGTTGGAGACGCTCTAGATGCCGCGCGCACTGCAGCAAGGGCCACTGGCGCGGAGCTCACTGTTGCCCAAGCCACTCATCCCGCTTTCCACCCCGGGCGATATGCCGAGCTTCTGGTGGGCGAAGCGACAGTCGGGTTCGTCGGGGAACTACTGCCTCGCATCGCCAGGACCCGTGATCTTGTCGGCCGGGTGGCGGTGTTCTCCCTCGATGTTGACGCACTGATTGCAGCGCGCGGCCAGGAGCCCCACGTTGCTCACCCACTGTCGATCTATCCCGCTGCGACCCAGGATGTGTCGCTCGTGGCCTCCCTGGATATCCCCGCAGCCGCGGTGCGCGATGTTCTGATTGAGGGCTGTGGCGAGCTACTGGAATCGGCATTCCTGGTCGATGACTATCGCGGCGAGGGGATTGACGGGGGACAGCGATCCTTGACCTTTGCGCTGCGTTTCCGGGCTGATGACCGAACGCTCACCCAGGTCGAAGCGACCGAGGCTAAAGAGCGGGGCGTTGCCCTTGCCGCCAAGAAATTTGGCGCAGTACTTCGCGCTTAATGCCCCTGCCCTAGGTTCAATAACTGGTCTAAGGTTGTCGTTATGACTCTGCGGGTTGCAATTGCCGGTGCCAGTGGCTACGCCGGTGGTGAAGTGGCGCGCCTGCTCGCTGATCACCCTGAAGTTGGCGCACTCACACTGACCGCCCACTCGCATGCGGGGGACTCGGTTGCCTCGGTTCACCCGCATTTGGCAAGTCTTGCTCATCAGAGTTTTGAGGCGACAACACCAGAGGTGTTGGCTGGCCACGACGTTGTCGTCCTTGCGCTTCCTCACGGGGAGTCGGGGTCGATTGGCGAAACGCTCGTCGCATCGGGAAATCAGCGGCTGCTCATTGATCTTGGCGCTGATCGCCGCCTCGTCGATTCCGCCGCATGGGCCAAGTTCTATGGCGGGGTTCACCACACCCCCTTCGTTTATGGCATGCCAGAGCTTCCCCGGCACGAGGGTGCCTCCCAGCGTGAGCGGCTTGCTGAGGCCTCGGCCATCGTTGCGCCTGGCTGCAATGCCACCGCGGTGACACTTGCGATCGCCCCGTTGCTGGCATTGGGGATTATTGAGGCCGATGACATTTCGGCTGTGCTCGCGGTGGGTTCCTCCGGGGCTGGTCGCTCATTGCGGGCTGATCTTTTGGGGGCGGAACTCCTGGGCTCAGCCAAGCCCTATGCAGTGGGTGGCACGCACCGGCATCTGCCAGAAATTGCGCAGAATCTTGAGCTTGCCAGTGGTTCTGCGGTCAGTGTGTCCATGACCCCTGTCCTCGTGCCGATGTCGCGCGGCATTCTCGCTACCGTGAGTGCACCGTTGGCCTCGCCTCAGAGCGCGAAGAAACTCCACGACGCGCTCGCCTCGGCATATGCCAATGAGCCTTTTGTCCGCGTCATGGAACTTGGCGCTTTCCCGGCGACAGCCGATGTGCTGGGCAGTAACACCATCGCACTCGGTGTTGCCCTCGACGAGGCGGTTAATCGGGTGATTGTGGTTGCAGCAATTGACAACTTGGTCAAGGGCACCGCGGGTGCTGCTGTGCAGAGTATGAATATCGCACTGGGTTTTCCTGAGGCGATGGGGCTTACCGTCAACGGGGTGGCCCCGTGAGCGTGACGGCCCCTGGTGGTTTTAGTGCTGGGACCGTTGCCGCTGGCCTCAAATCTCAGGGCGGCCCCGACCTCACCGTCGTTGTCAATGAGGGACCCTCTTTCAGCGCTGCGGCAGTCTTCACCAGTAACCGAGCCAAAGCGCACCCCATTCTGTGGTCCGAGCAGGCGATCGCCGATGGCCAGGTGAAGGCCATCGTGCTGAACTCGGGTGGCGCCAACTGTTTCACCGGCCCCGAGGGCTTTGCTCTCACCCATCAGAGTGCTGAGAAGCTTGCCGAGGAACTCGGGGACACGAGCGCTTCGGACATTTTGGTCTGCTCGACCGGGTTGATTGGCGAGTTGTTGCCAGCCGGTGCGCTCATCAACGGTATTTCGCAGGCGGTTGCCCGTCGTGATTCGTCCGAGGGTTCTGGTCAGGAATCCGCTCGGGCCATTATGACCACAGACTCCAAGCCCAAGATGGCTCAGTTCGCGTTGAGTACAGCTTCTGGTGTTGTCACACTCGGGGGAATGGCCAAGGGCGCTGGGATGCTGGCGCCTGGACTTGCCACCATGCTCGTAGTGATTACTACGGATGCGCTGATGGAAGCCGAACAGCTTGATCGTGCGTTGCGCCGCGCGAGCGAAGTGACCTTCAATCGGCTTGATTCTGATGGCTGCATGTCCACCAACGATCAGGTCAGCTTGCTGGCCTCTGGGGCGAGCGGAATAACGCCTGATGTTGACGAGTTTGAGAGCGCTTTGAGGGCGCTCTGTCGTGATCTTGCCCTGCAGTTGCATGCCGATGCCGAGGGCGCCAGCCACGAGATTGCGATCGAAGTAACGGGGGCGCTGAGCGAGAGTGAAGCCGTTGCGGTGGGTCGCTCGGTGGCCAGGAACAACCTTTTCAAAGCCGCCATTTTTGGCAACGACCCCAACTGGGGCAGAGTACTGGCCGCGATCGGCACCGCGGATGCCAGCTTTGATGTGTATGGGGTTGATGTGTCGATGAACGGTGTTCGGGTGTGTCATCAGGGCGCTCCAGATCGGCCTCGCACCGAGGTTGACTTGACGCCCCGCAAAACCCACGTCCTCATTGAATTACACGCCGGTGGCGCGAGCGCGACCGTGTGGACGAATGATCTGACCACCGACTACGTCCACGAGAACAGCGCGTACTCGAGCTAGCCATGGAAGCGATGACGAATTCGTCCCTTGAGGCGTTGCGCAAAGCGGCAACGCTCACCGAAGCATTGCCGTGGATGCGCAGGTTCCAGGGCAGCATCTTTGTGATCAAACTCGGCGGTAACGCGATGGGCGATGGCGAGCTGATGCAGTCTTTTGCCGACGACATGGTGTTTCTTTCCACCGTGGGTGTGAAGCCCGTCGTCGTTCACGGCGGTGGGCCCCAAATCACGCAGGCGCTCGAGGCCAAGGGCATCCCGAGCGAGTTCCGGGGCGGATATCGGGTCACCAGCACCGCAGCGATTCCCGTTGTTCGCGATGTCTTGCGCAACACCATCAGTGCCGATGTGGCCGAGCGGATTAATCGCCACAGCGATTTAGCCGTCGTGCTCTCCGGAGAGGACGAGAACCTTTTTGTCGCCCGTAAGCGCGGCGCTCTAGTGGATGGCGTGTCGGTGGATCTGGGCTATGTGGGTGACGTGGTGCAGGTGAACCCCGGTGTTATCCACGATTTGCTCGATGCGGGGAAGATTCCTGTGGTGTCGTCGGTTGCTCCAGGCGATGATGGGACATCGTTACTCAATGTGAATGCGGATTCGGCGGCGGCGGCTCTCGCCATTGCTGTGGGTGCTGAGAAAATGGTGCTGCTGACTGATGTGCAGGGCCTGTATCGACACTGGCCAGACGCCGAATCACTGATTTCCAGCCTGAGCGCTACCGAGTTGGAAGGCTTGCTTCCGGGGCTGGAGAGCGGAATGATTCCGAAGATGACCGCGTGTCTGGATGCCGTGCGAGGCGGCGTAGCCAAAGCAGCCATCATTGATGGCCGCATTGCTCACTCCGTGCTGTTGGAAGCCTTTACCGCTGAGGGAATAGGAACTGAGGTAGTCGCATCATGACCAGACACTTCTTGCGTGATGATGACATCACCCCGGCCGAGCAGACGGAAATTCTCGATCTCGCTATTGCCATGAAGGCTGACCGGTATGGGAAGCGCCCTCTTGCAGGTCCACAAACAGTGGCGGTCATCTTTGACAAGTCCTCCACGAGGACCCGGGTGTCCTTCGCGGTGGGCATTGCGGACTTGGGCGGCCAGCCACTGATCATTTCCACCGCCAACTCGCAGCTTGGTGGAAAAGAAACACCTTCTGACACAGCCCGCGTGCTCGAGCGGATGGTGGCAGCCATTGTGTGGCGCACGTATGCCCAGTCGGGCCTTGAAGAAATGGCCGCGGGAACCACGGTGCCCGTAGTGAACGCTCTGAGTGATGATTTTCACCCCTGCCAGCTCTTGGCTGACCTCCTCACCATTCGCGAGCACAAGGGTTCCCTTCAGGGAACCACGGTGGCTTTCCTCGGAGATGGTCGCTCGAATATGGCCCAGAGCTATCTGTTGGCCGGCGCTAACGCCGGTATGAACGTGCGACTCGCCTGCCCGGCTGGGTTCTCCCCGGACCCTGCAGTCCTCGCCGATGCCACCGCTTTGGCAGGAAAGACTGGTGGGTCAATCACGGTTTTGGATGATCCCGAGGCCGCTGTTGCCGGAGTGGACGTTGTCGTCACCGACACCTGGGTGTCTATGGGTAAAGAGGATGAGAAAGCCCAGCGCCTTGCAACGTTTGCGGGGTATCAGGTGGATGAGGCACTGATGGCGAAGGCCGCCAGTGATGCGATCTTCCTGCACTGTTTGCCAGCAGACCGTGGGTATGAAGTGGCAGCGGAGGTCATCGATGGCCCGCAGAGCGTGATTTGGGATGAATCAGAGAACAGGCTTCATGCTCAAAAAGCCCTGATGGTGTGGCTCTTGGAGCGCGCAGAGCGACGACAGGCTGGCCAGTAGACTTAAGTTTCACCCCGTGTTGGTGTGCACATTTGAGAGAAAGCAGTGGCGTCAGTGTCCGAAAGAGTCGTTTTAGCGTATTCCGGTGGCCTCGACACATCCGTAGGCATTGGCTGGTTGAAGGACGCAACCGGTAAAGAGGTTGTCGCGCTTGCCGTTGATGTCGGCCAGGGCGGCGAAGACATGGAAGACATCCGCCAGAGGGCGCTCGATTGCGGCGCT
Source organism: Pontimonas sp. (assembly GCA_044341675.1). Classification (GTDB taxonomy): domain Bacteria; phylum Actinomycetota; class Actinomycetes; order Actinomycetales; family Microbacteriaceae; genus Pontimonas. Next base: position 1,988 of record JBIIRH010000029.1, on the reverse strand, counting down.
GTTGAGGCGATTGTTGTCGATGCCAAAGACGAGTTCGCTACTGACTTTGTCATGCCTGCGCTTCGTGCCAATGCCCTCTATCAAAAGCGTTATCCGTTGGTGTCTGCGCTGTCTCGGCCACTGATTTCCAAGCACCTAGCCCGGGTTGCCCGCGAGCTCGGTGCTGACAGTGTCGCCCACGGTTGCACCGGTAAAGGAAACGATCAGGTTCGCTTCGAAGCCGCTGTCGCGGCTCTGGCTCCTGAGCTCACCAGCATCGCGCCTATTCGCGACTTGGCTTTGACCAGAGACAAAGCAATTGCCTACGCAGAAGAACACGGGCTTCCCATCAAGCAGAGCAAGAAGAACCCCTATTCCGTTGACAAGAACGTTTGGGGTCGCGCGGTGGAGACCGGGTTGCTCGAGGACCCCTGGAATGCTCCAGGCGATGGCGTCTGGGAATACACCGACGACCCGGCCAAGGGCCTCCCAGCAGAAGACGTCGTCATCCGCTTTGCGGAGGGCGTCCCCGTCGCGATTGACGGCAAGGCTGTTACACCACTGCAGGCCATCGAAATCATGAACACCGTGGCTGGCCGCCACGGTGTTGGCCGAATCGACATCATCGAAGACCGACTGGTGGGCATCAAGAGCCGTGAGGTGTACGAAGCGCCCGCCGGCATCGCCTTGATTACGGCGCACGAAGAACTTGAGAACCTCGTCCTGGAGCGCGATTTGGGCCGTTACAAGCGCAAGATTGAGGCTGACTGGGCGAATCTGGTCTATGACGGGCTGTGGTTCTCCGACCTCAAGCGCAGCCTCGATGCGTTCATCGCGCACACGCAGCGCCATGTCTCTGGAGACATTCGTCTGAAGCTGCAGTCCGGCGTTGCCATGGTCACAGGTCGGATGTCGGATCAGAGCCTTTACGACTTTGACCTTGCCACTTACGACACGGGAGACACCTTCGATCAGTCTCACGCGAAGGGTTTCATCGAGCTGTGGTCTCTGCCGAGCAAGATCTCCGCCAAGCGGCACGCAAAGAACGAGGGATAACTGCCATGTCCGGCCAAACACATGAGGGCGCCCTGTGGGGCGGCCGGTTTGGCTCGGGCCCAAGCTTTGAGATGCAGCGCCTGAGCAAGTCCACGCATTTCGACTGGCGTCTGGTGCCCTATGACTTGGATGCCACGAAGGCTCACGCCAAGGCCTTGAAGGAGCGGGGTCTGTTGACCGCCGCTTCCCTGAAGGCGCTTGAATCAGCGTTGGCCAAGATTGGTAAAGACTTTGCCGCTGGCACCATCGCACCGGGGGAGCGCGACGAGGATGTTCACGGCTGGCTCGAGCGCATCCTGATTGAGGCGGTCGGGCCTGAAATTGGCGGAAGTTTGCGCGCTGGTCGCAGTAGAAATGACCAGATTGCGACCTTCATTCGCCTCTATATGCGAGACACGTCGCGGGCGATTCGCCACATCCTCATTGAGCTGGTGAGAATCCTGATCTCCCGTTCTGAAGAAGCGGGGGAGCGGGTTATGCCAGGGCGCACACACTTCCAGCACGCTCAGCCTGTTCTGGTGGCTCACTACCTGCTGGCTCACGCCTGGCCTCTGGTACGCGACATTTCGCGCATCGATGATTGGGCCAAGCGCAACAATGTTTCTCCCTATGGCGGGGGAGCGTTGGCTGGGGGTGGGCTCGGCTTAGACGCTGAGGGAATCGCTCTTGAGCTGGGTTTCCAGGGCGTCATGGAGAACTCTCTCGATGGGACCTCGTCCAGGGATTCGGTTGCTGAGTTCCTCTACATCACCACCCAGATTGGTATTGATCTTTCGCGTCTCGCTGAGGAAATCGTGATCCTCACTTCGGCCGAGTTTGGCTACATGTCACTCCACGATTCCTATGCGACTGGATCCTCGATGATGCCGCAAAAGAAGAATCCGGACATCGCGGAACTCACTCGCGGAAAAACTGGGCGCCTTATTGGGAACCTGACTGGGTTGCTCGCCACG
>JBIIRH010000062.1:0-4047 GCA_044341675.1 Pontimonas sp. | reverse complement strand
CACCGGTCACCTGGTTGAACCACGATCGCAAATCTGCTTCGGACAGCTGCAATGGCGACTCCAGGAGATACACAACCAGGCCGTCATAAGCAACACGCGTGCGGTCGAGAACTTTGTCCCAGCCACGGACAACTTCGTTGATCACCAGCCACATCAGAGTGGAGATAAACCCGAGGAACACGACGACAGTGACCGTGGTTGCCAACCAGCGTGGGAACTTCCACCGCAGAAGCAGCAAATTGAGCGGGGCGGCAAGCGCGGAGAGCAGCACAGCAATCATGAGCGGCACGACCAAGAAACTGAGCTGCGCCAGGAGAAAAAGGATGAGTGCGCTCGCGCCAACAATCAAGAGCAACCGCCACGACCACTCCGTGGCCAGTTGCAAACCCTCAGGAACTCCAGGACGTTTCTGGTCCTTGGCAGCGGTTTTCTTGGGCGTAAGCATGCCCTTAGTCTAAGTCGTTTGGTGAGCGCTCTGGCTAAAACCGGGCCTTATTCTCCAGGAGTCGCTTCACGCGATCGGCAATCGGGGGGTGGGTCTGGAACATGCGGTCAATCACGCCGGGCTGGATGGGGTCAGCCATCCACAAGTGCGCCATGGATGCCTGCTGTTTCTTGAGTGGGCGCCCGTATTGACCGAGTTTCTCCAGAGCACTGGCGAGCGCTTCTGGGTGCCGTGTAGTCAGTGCACCGGTCGCATCCGCGAGGTATTCCCTCTGGCGGGAAATGGCAGCCTGAATCAGCGCAGCCAACAACGGGGCAAGAATCATCGCTGCGATGCCGACAATAAGAATCAGGGGGTTGCCTCCCCCGTTGTCTCGGCGCATGCCGCCAAAGAATGCCATGCGTGCAAGGACGTCAGCTACTAGCCCCACCACAACGACCAGGCCAAAAACAATCGTGGTGACACGGATATCAAAGTTCTTCACGTGAGCAAGCTCGTGAGCCATGACGCCTTCAAGCTCAGAGTCATCCATGATCTCAAGCAAGCCAGTGGTTGCTGCGACCGCGGCGTGTTCTGGGTCACGACCCGTGGCAAAAGCATTGGGGGCTGGGTCATTGACGATGTAGACCTTCGGCATCGGTAATCCCGTGGTGATCGACAGGTTTTCCACGATGCGATAGAGCCTGGGGTTATCGGATTTCTGGATCTGGACCGCCCCGGCCAGAGCGAGGGCTTGCGAACCAGCTGAGTAGTACTGGATGCCCACATAAACCAGGGCGCCAATCAGGACCCCGAAGAAGACAACCCCGGTGCCATTGCCCGACATGAAGATGTCGGCCAGGTACCCGAGAGCGCCCACCAGAATGAGAAAGAACACCATGATGAACCAGGTGTTGCGCTTATTGGCGGCTATCGCCCGATACACAGTGCCTCGTCCTCAGTGAATCTAGAACTGAACGCGGGGGGCTTCAGCGATAGCTGCAGCATCGGCGACTTCGAAGAAGTCGCGCTGGTCAAAGCCTAAGTTCTTAGCAAACAGGGTGTTGGGGAAGAGCAACACCTTGGTGTTGAGCTCACGGACACCACCGTTATAGAAGCGCCTGGATGCCTGAATCTTGTCTTCGGTGTCGACAAGCTCGCCTTGGAGCTGCAAGAAGTTTTGGCTGGCTTGTAACTGGGGGTAGGCCTCGGCCACTGCGAAGATGCTCTTGAGTGCCGCCTGCATCATGTTCTCAGCCTCAGCAGCGGCGCCGGGGTCACCGGCACTGAGCGTTGCCGCCCGCGCCTTCGTTACTTCTGCAAAGACCTGCTTTTCTTGAGCCGCGTAACCCTTGACTGCCTCAATCAGGTTCGGGATCAAATCGGCACGACGCTTGAGCTGGACGGTGATGTCGCTCCATGCCTCATCAACGCGAACATTCAGCGTGACCAGAGAGTTATAGGTGCTCCAGAGGTAAATTCCAAGAACGGCGGCGAGCACGAGCACGAGCACGATACCCACAACAACAAGAAGATCCATGGCAAAAGTGTAGGGGCTCAGGCTGGTAATTGGATGAAGAGTGCCCCGGCAGGGACTCGAACCCTGACTGGGACGATTTTAAGTCGTCTGCCTCTGCCGATTGGGCTACCGGGGCTAGCGCCCAGTCTAGCGAGAGGTCGCTTTTGCCTTAGTGGTCGTGGCAGCGGCTGGGCGGGTCGCAAACTCTTCGAAAAACTCCCGAGGTGTTTGCGCCTTGCGCACGCTGGTGAAGTCGCGACCCCAGAAGAGGTGGAGTAACCAGTTGGTGAATACGCGGGCTTTGCGCTCCACCGTGGGGATAGCCATGCCGTGATAGAACCGGTGCATGACCCAGGCGGGGAAACCGACGATTCCCAGTGATCCGCTTTGGAAAACCCCATAGCCAATACCGAGACCGGCAACCGCGCCGAGGTTCTTGTGCACGTAGTTGTTGGGCTCTTCGCCACGGAGCTGAGCAACCAAGTTCTTGGCAAGGATCTTGCCCTGGCGAACAGCGTGCTGGGCGTTGGGGACACAGTAACCACCCACACCGCCACCACTGAGGTCAGGAACGCGAGCAACATCTCCCGCGGTCCACATGCCCTCAAGGATTGTGTCGCCATCAACGACGCGAAGGTCGGCCATCGCACAAATTCGTTCGCGGTCATCAAGAGGTATACCAGTGCCACCCAACATCGAATGGGCTTTGACCCCTGCAGTCCAGATGACGATGTCGGTCTCGATGACCTTACGGTTGGAGAGCTCCAAGCGCCCGCCAACGGCGCTCGTGAGCTGGGTGTTCAAGTGGATGTGGGCCTGTCGCTGCTCGAGGTTCTTGATGACCCAGAGCGAGCTCTTCAGCGACACCTCAGGCATGATGCGATCCATTGCCTCAATCAGGTGGAAATGGGTGTCATCAATGCTGAGCGTGGGGAACTCTTTCAACATCGCACTCACCAGGCTTCGAAGCTCCGCGAATGCTTCGATGCCAGCAAAACCGCCACCGACCACAACGATGGTCAAAAGACGATCGCGCGCTTTGCCGGGAGGCATATCCGCAGCCACGTGCATATTGTCAATGACTCGGTCGCGAACGGCGATCGCTTCTTCGATGGTCTTCATGCCAATTGCCACATCAGCAACGCCGGGGATCGGGAATGTCTTCGACACGGCACCAGCGGTGATCGCGATGTGGTCGTAGGAGAGCTCAAAGGACGGCTGGTTCTCCGGGGTGATGGTCACACTCTTCTTCTGGTGGTTCACTCCGGTCACGCGAGCAGTAATCACACGGGTCTTCGGAAGATGACGGCGAAGAGGCACGATTGCATGGCGGGCTTCAATCGAGCCGGCAGCAACCTCGGGGAGGAAGGGCTGATAGGTCATATAGGGAAGCGGGTCGATGACGACCACTTCGGCTTCGTTTCGACGAAGCAGCTTCTCCAGTTTGAATGCCGTATAGAAGCCGGCGTATCCGCCACCGACAATGACAATGCGAGTCACACAACACCTAATTTCTTGCTAAACCAGTACCTAATCTAGCGGTTTCTGGCTCTCTGCAAGACAAGGACAAGCCCGCTGGTGATAGCCACCAGAAAGCCCACTCCAAACAACCCGGTGATGGCATACGGCGCGATGTCCGGCTGCGCCGGTGCGGCGATGGCCTCGGCCATCACCGGCTCGGCTTCCTCCTCCACGCTCGTTCCTGCTGGGCCCAGTGGCACGACGATCGGATTACCTTCCTGGCGCCGGTGAAGAACAATCCAGTCGTCAATGGAACCCAAGGGATTCGCGGACACGGGAGGAACATCTGCGGTGAGTGCCGCGTAGGCATCGACTAGCCCATAGCCATAGAGCGGGTCCGGTGTTGTCTCGGTCACAGGTCTAGCGGTCTGAAGCACGCGATTAATCACATTCGCTGCATCCAGGTTTGGATATGCGGCCCTGACCAGTGCCACAATTCCCGCAACGATGGGGGTTGCCCCACTGGTGCCAGACCATGAGACGTAGTTCCCACCGGGAATAGCACCCACGAGTCCTTCGCTGGGAGCCATCACCCCAATGGTGATTCCCTGGGCAGATGCAGTGTCACTAGCGCGACCTTCTC
>JBIIRH010000028.1:0-13118 GCA_044341675.1 Pontimonas sp. | reverse complement strand
TGGGAGCGGAAGGCAAAGCGCATCTCCGCGACGAGTCCCCAAGTTCCGAGCGCCGGCAAAACGAGGAGGGCGTAGCCCATGGCGTTTGCGAGCCGAGAGGCATCCGAGATGAGAATCCACGCGTAGTTGACGCTAAAGCCTAGGTAGATGACCAAAAGGACCGCCATGAATATGGCGCCCACCATCGGCCGGTTCACGGGGCGGAAACCCCTAGAGCGTGCTCAAGGCCCACGGCAACTCCGGTGTGGTTTTTCACAAACGCAAGCGCTGCAACAATTCCTGCCTGGTAAGCGTCGCGAGAGTGAGTCTCGTGGGAAATGGTGAGCGTTTCGCCCACACCACCAAAAATAACGTCCTGCTTGGCAAGTACACCGCTTAGGCGAAGGGAATGCACGGGAACACCTGCGATCAGTTCCCCGCGAGCACTCTGGTTGGCATGCGGCGCAATCACACCCCCGAGGTCTTTGCGCACCTCAGCGATTTGCTCCGCCACCCGCACAGCGGTGCCAGAGGGGGAATCGACTTTGCCCGCGTGATGAGTTTCGACAATTTCGATGGACTCAAACTGAGCGGCGAGGAGACGTGCCGCGACGGCCTGCAGGGTCGCACCGAGAGAGAAGTTAGGGACCACAAAGACACCAGTTCCAGGATTTGCCTCCACCACAGCCGAGAGTGAGGCAACCTTGTCGTGATTCCAACCGCTAGTTCCCACGAGCACTTTGAGCCCCTGGCCCAGCGCAAACTCGACAACTTTTGCAGAAACCCCAGGAAGCGTGGCATCAACAACAATGTCGGAGCCAATCATCTCCTGCAGGTCGCTGCGCGAATCAAGGCGGGCGACTAACTCAAAGTCCGGGAGTGCGTCGACAACCTCACACACGTGGGATCCGAGGCGACCAGTCGCCCCCACCACTGCAATCCGGGTTGGCATGGCCCCAGCCTACAATCCCTGGGCGAAGGTCTGGTCTCTAGGACAGGCTCAGGAAGAGCTTCTCGAGGTCTTCAACAGCCAAAGCACCCTTTTTTTGGGGCTTACCTTCCTCGGCCACGCACTCTTTCATGGCGGTCGCAATAATGGCGAAGCCGGCCTTGTCGAGAGCGCCGGAGACCGCTGAAAGCTGGGTGACCACAGAGCGGCAGTCTTTGCCCTGCTCCACCATGGTGATCACGGCCGCGAGTTGCCCGTGGGCTCGACGCAGACGGTTGATGACCGGCTTCATGTCGGTGGTGATGTTCTCGCTCATGGTGATGCCCTTCTCTCGCTAGTTTCTAGTGTGCCGTGACAAGTTCAGGAGTGGTGGCAGCAACGCCCATCTGCCAAGTGAGATAACCACCATCGAGGTTCGCCACCTCGATGCCCTCGTGGCCAAGAATGCTGGCTGCCGTGTGGCCACGCTGGCCCACGCGACAGGTGACAATGACTTTGTGTCCACGAAGTTCCTCAACGTGTTCGCGAAGCTGGTCGAGGGTCATCAACCGCGAGCCAGGAATTGCTCCCCTGGTGTGCTCGCCATCGGTTCGAACGTCGATGAGCTGCCACCCCTGTTCAAGGAAGGCCTCAACCTCGTGCCACTGGACGCTGGCTTCACCGCGTGCGCGGTTGTCGTTGACATACCCGAGCATGTTCACAGGGTCTTTGGCTGATGCGAACTGCGGCGCATAGGACAACTCAAGATCCATCAAGTCGCTCGCAGTCAAACCCGCTGCCATCGCAGTGGCGATGACATCAATGCGCTTATCGACACCCTCTTCGCCCACAACCTGGGCACCAAGAATCGCGTCGGTCTCCGGGTCCACAATCAACTTCATCGCCATTTGGCTGGCGTCTGGGTAATACCCCGCGTGGTTGATGGGGTGGGTGTGAATGACGCGCATCGCGCGGCCCTTCCCCTTCAGCACTCTCTCGGTATATCCGGTGGATGCCGCGGCGATTCCGAAGAATCCGACAATTGACGTGCCAAAAGCGGTGACCGCTTTCGCGGGCCGACCCATGATCGAATCCGCAGCCAATCGGCCGTGGCGATTCGCAAGGCCTGCGAGTGGCACCAAACTGTAGCCATCGGGGCGAGGCTTCTCGGCAACGTCCCCTACTGCCCAGATGTGTGGGTTTGAGGTGCGCTGCTGTTCATCAACTCGCACTCCCCCGGCGTCACCCATTTCGAGGCCGGCTGCGATAGCAAGTTCGGTATTGGGCCTAGCACCCACGGCAACCACGGTGAAGTCAGCGGCGAGGTGTTCGCCGCTTGCCAAAGTGACACCTTCGGCAGTGATCTCTGTCACTTGAGCTTGGAGTTTCACCTCGAGACCCTTGAATCCCGCGCGCTCCACCAAGGGCCACGCCATTTCCACGTCCAAGGTGGGCATCAATTGCGGCAGTGCTTCAACGAGGGTCGTGCGAATACCGCGGTGAACGAGGTTCTCCGCAAGTTCCAGTCCAATAAAGCCGCCACCGACAACGATCGCGCTCGTTGCTGTCTCAGCTGCGGCAATGAGGCGATCCATGTCATCGAGATTCCAGAGGACGTGCGCGGTCTCAACACCAGGAATGGGTGGCCTAAACGGCGTGGAGCCTGGGCTCAAGACCAGTGCGTCATAGCCGATCTCACGTGTTGCGCCAGATTCCAGATCCTTCACGCTCACCGTCTTGGCCGCTGCGTTAATCGCAGTCGCTTCGGTGCGCAAGTGAACATCAATGTTGAAGCGTTTCTTCAGCTGAGCGGGTTGCTGCAAAACCAAAGCACCGCGGTTGGGGATAACCCCACCCACGTGATACGGAAGACCACAATTGGCAAAGGACACAGCGCCGCCGCGCTCCAGGACGATGATTTCTGCGTCTTCGTTGATGCGACGGAGCCTGGTCGCTGCCGACATTCCACCGGCAACCCCTCCGATGATGACGACAGTTTTGGGGCTAGATTTTTCCACGTTCATGCCTCCACTATATACCCCCTAGGGTATTGTCCCTTCTATCAGCACCGCTCTGCCAAAGTGGTGTCGTGCCATCTCTTCGCCAGCAGTATCGGGCCCAACTTCTCACCATGCTCTCCGGCGACCCGATGGGCGAACCAGACTGGGTCAGCAAAATTGCTGAAGGCGATGACGCCGGCCACTTTGGGCCTGGCTCCGCCGTCTGGCACGTCAACGGGGGAATCCCGGTGATTGTCGCCGGCGTGCGCGCGCTGTTGATGCAAACACTCCACCCGGGTGCCATGGCAGGCGTTCACGACCATTCCCGTTACGCCGATGATCCACTCGGGCGACTAGCCGGAACCGTCCGGTGGGTAGTGACCACCACTTTTGGCTCGACCCCGACAGTAGGCCAAGAAACGTCACGGGTCGCGCGCCTCCACGATCGCGTCAAGGGCACCTATCCCCCAGCCAACGAGGAGCGCCAGGCAACCCGGTACTCAGCCAAAGACCAGGACCTGGTCGCCTGGGTCCACATCGTCTTCACCGATGCTTTTCTCGCAGCCAACCGCCAGTGGGGAGACGCCATTCCCATCACTGCCCCCGGCGAATCCGGGGAGGACAGCTATGTCCGCGAATGGGCGACCGCTGGTGAGCTCATGGGACTCGAGGCTCCCCCGCGCTCACGCGCCGAACTCCAGAGCGCTCTCGAGGCCTTCCAACCAGTACTTCGTGCCGATGATCGGGTCACAGAAGCGCTGCGGTTTCTGAGAAAACCACCCCTTCCCGGGCCAGCACGGATTCCCTACGCCATCATGGTGGGCGGCGCGATTGCAACCATGGAGCCCCGCTATAGGGACATGTTGGGCCTCAAGCGGCCGTGGTGGCCAGCGATAACCCTCACTGGGTTAGTCCTGTGGCTCACAGGCGTGGTGCTCGGCACCGAGTCCACCAGCCGTCGCCGAGCCAAGGAACGACTCCATCGTCTCGGCCTGTTGGCTGAGTAAGAGCTACTGAACTCCGAGAATGTCGACGACGAAGACGATGGTGTCTTCAGCGCCAATAGCTCCGTCACCTGTTCCGCCAGAGGGCCCGTAACCGAGGTCTGGCGGAATTACGATGATCACTCGCGATCCCACGGTCTGACCAATCAAGCCATCGCGGAACCCTGGAATCACTCCACCGGTGGGGAAGGTTGCCGGCTCATTTCTGGACCAGCTGGAATCAAAGACCTCACCCGTGTTCCAGTTCACACCGTGGTACTGGACCACAACAATGTCGCCGGCGCCAACCTCGGCGCCAGAGCCCGTGATGACCGTGGACAGAGCAAACTCGGTGGGAACATCGCCTTCTGGAATAACGACGGTGGGCTCGCCAGACTCGGCGTATTCCACAGAGGGGAAGCCCTCACCCGGGTCGCTGGCTTCACCATCAATGCGATCCAGCGGGGGCTCTGCTGGGGGCTTGATGGAAATCACATCGACGACAAACACGAGACCGTGTCCCGCTTCGAGACCAAACTCGGGGGCCCCGTCGGGACCAAACGCCTCAGCAGCGGGAATCACTCCGACCACACGTGACCCGACGCTCGAGCAAGCAGTGGTCAGTGAGACTCCCAGGAAGACCGGCGCTGCAGTATCCACGCGCAAGACGGTGGGGCTGAACTCGTCATAGCCAGAATCTTCGATGTTGGCTCCGGTGGTTGCATTAAACAACGCGTAGTCAACGACAACGTCATCACCGTTCTCCACCAGTTCGCCATCTCCTTCGATGACAACTGCCCTCTGGGTAGCGGTCACCTCGAGTGGGGCATTAAAGGTCACTTCGGGCCGGGTGCCAAAATCACCGGCGACGGTAATTGACTCAACAACCTCGCCACTGGGGGTGCAACCCTCGGCGAGCTCGGAAACAGCTGCCACCTCTTCGCTGGCGTCGTTAGCGCAACCAGATACGACCAAAAGTACGCTCGCACACAGTGCGAGGCTTGCGAATTTATTCACGATTGCCTTCCACGACGTCGCGCCGTGCGACCTGGCTATCTTGACAGCTTGGAGCCCGCTAATCAAAGCGAGCCCACGACCCTCACACTCGGTTGATGGGTGACCGGGAAATTGACCGAGTTGGCGATGAAACAGAGTTCGCTGGCTCTGTGGTGAAGAGCATCCATCGATTCGGGCGCATTTCCTACAATCTCAACCTCAGGGGCCAAACGAACCTCGGTCATGCGGCCACCGCCCTCTGAATTCAGCGTCAGCGTGCCCGAGGCGTGGTCTGTGTATCCCACGACGATCACACCCGCGTCCGCGGCCACGTGCAAGAAGCTCAACATGTGGCACTGAGACAGCGCAGCAATCAACAGCTCTTCGGGATTCCAGCGGTCCACATCACCAAAGAAGGATTTATCGGCGGAGCCCTGGATATCGTGTTTGCCCGGTGCGCTCACGATGTGGTCGCGACCGTACTCTTTGTAGCCGCTGGTGCCGCTCCCGCGGTTGCCGCTCCAGGTGAGGGAGACCTCGTAGTGGTGGCCTGACATGGCTTCTCCATCCCGACAATGCTCAATGATTCTCTGAGGTTACCGGTCTACACTGTGTGTTTATGACTGACACTCTCTCTCCCCAGGTCACCGCATCGTCGTCTAGACGCATCGTCACGGAAATTCCAGGTCCCAAGTCCCAAAAACTCCACGCCAGGCGGGTCGCAGTTGTATCCGCTGGTGTCTCGGCCACCTTCCCCATTTATGTTGACCACGCCCACGACGCTCTCGTGGTGGATGTCGATGGCAACCAGTTCATCGACTTCACCGGCGGCATCGGAGTAATCACTATCGGTCACACGAACGGAGCGCTCGTCCAGGCCGTGAGCGACCAAGTGTCAAAAGTGACGCACACGCTCTTCGCGGTGGTGGGCTACGAGCCCTACATCACCGTCTGCGAGCTTCTGGCCAAGCACACCCCGGGGAAATTTGCCAAGAAATCCGTGCTGGTGAACTCTGGCGCTGAAGCCGTCGAAAACGCCGTGAAAATTGCGCGCAAGTACACCGGGCGCACCGAGATCGCCGTCCTGCATCACGGTTACCACGGCCGCACGAACTTGACGGCCTCCATGAACTACAACATGCACCCCTACGGCACCGGCTTTGGGCCTCTTGCTGGTTCTGTTCACCACGCGCCAAACTCGTCGCCCTTCCACGATGGCCTTACTGGTGCCGAGGCAGCTGAGCGCACCATTACCCACCTGGAGAAGCGCGTGGGCGCTAGCCAAATTGCCTGCCTCGTAGTCGAGCCCATCCAGGGCGAGGGCGGGTTCATTGTCCCCGCCGAGGGTTACCTCCAGGCGCTCGTCGACTGGTGTCACGCCAATGGCATTGTCTATGTCTCCGATGAGGTGCAGAGTGGCATGGCCCGGACCGGCGCTTATTTTGCGAGCGAGCACTTTGGTATTGAGCCAGACCTGATCACGAGCGCCAAGGGCATCGGCGGCGGTATGCCCATCGCCGCTGTCACCGGTCGTGCCGACATCATGGACGCGTCTCACCCCGGCGGCCTCGGAGGAACCTTCGGTGGAAACCCAGTGTCCTCCGCAGCGGTAGTCGCAGTTTTCAGCGAGGTGGAAAAACGGAATCTTTTGGGTGAGGCCAAGCGGGTTGAGAAAACCCTGAAGCCCTTGCTGCTCGAGCTGCAAAAGAAGCACCCCGTGATTGGTGATGTCCGAGGAATGGGTGCGATGCTCGCACTGGAATTTGTTGACCCCGCCACCGGCAAGCCGGCTGCCGATGTCACCAAGGCGGTGCAGACCCAGGCTCTCCAGCACGGGGTGTTGATTCTGACGGCTGGCACCTTCGGTAATGTCTTGCGGTTCCTACCCCCAGTGGTCATCACCGATGACCAGCTCCGCGAAGCCGTTGCCGTCATGGACGACGCACTCAGTTCTCTCTAGAGTCCATGTCGTCACTGAGCGGCGCCTCGGGCGCTGTTGTTGCAGAGCTAGTGCGCGATGGGCACGTGGAATCGGTGCACCACGGCATCGTCGCGGTGGTCGATAGCGCCGGGGAACTTCTCCTCGAGCGGGGTGATTCACGCATCGCGGCATATCCGCGGTCCACGCTCAAGCCCCTTCAAACACTTGCCCTACTGGGAACCGGCGTTGACCTCACTCCCCTAGAAATCGCGCTGAGCACCGCCAGCCACTGTGGCTCCATCGCCCACCGCGACGCCATCGAAGCCTTCCTGCAACGCCACGGGCTCGGCCCAGAGAGCCTTCAGTGCCCGGTGGATTGGCCGCTCGGAGCCTCCGAGCGCGCCGACATGCTCGCCACGCAGGGAGCACCGTCTCGCCTAGCGATGAACTGCTCGGGCAAACACGCAGGTTTTCTCGCAGCGACCAGGCACTCAGGCTGGGACGAGGCCACCTATCTCGAGGCCACCCATCCCCTCCAGCGCGCAATACTCGAGACCATCGAGACCTGGAGTGGCGAGTCGGTGGCCTTTAGTTCCACCGACGGCTGTGGTGCACCACTGCATGCGCTCAGCACCCGCGGCCTTGCTCGCGCGATTGCCTCTGTTGCCTCGGGCAAGACCCCGGGCGCCCGCTCACTGTTGGATGCTGTGTCCGCGCATGCCTGGGCACTCGATGGACAGGGCCGTGCCAACACCATCACTATCCAGACAATTGGCGGCATCGCAAAGATTGGGGCCGAGGGTCTTGTGGTGATTGGAACGCCCGATGGCGTTGCTGTTGCCGTCAAAATCATTGATGGCTCAATGCGCGCGACCACCCCCGTGGCACTGGAGGCACTGGTTCGCGTCGGCGCTATCGAGAGCACCCAGAGAGACAGAATTCTTGAGGGAATGGCGGACCCCGTAATGGGTGGGGACCGGATCATCGGGGGCCTCCGAGTCCAGATATAGACTCGTTGGTGGATGCGCCAAGGGGGATCCTTGTGTCCCAGAGGCGAGGGTGCCAAGTGACGCGTCAAACAACAATGAGGTGAAAGTAATGAAGATTTCCGTCCCACGTGAAATCAAGAACAATGAGTTTCGTGTTGCGATGACTCCTGCTGGAGTTCGTGACCTCACCCAGGCTGGACACCAGGTCATGGTGGAAACCGGAGCCGGTGTCGGCTCCGGAATCTCCGACGCCGACTATGCCGAACAGGGTGCCACCATCGTCGCTGATGCAGCAACTGCGTGGAACTCAGCCGAGATGGTCGTCAAGGTCAAAGAGCCCATCGAATCCGAATATGGCTATTTCCGTGATGACCTTCTGCTCTTTGCCTACCTTCACCTCGCAGCAGAACCACACCTGACCACTGCGCTCTTGTCATCGGGCATCACTGCCATTGCATACGAAACAGTGGAGGGCCCCACGGGTGGCCTGCCCTTGCTGGCGCCCATGAGCGAGGTGGCAGGACGCCTTTCCGCGATTGTCGGAGCCAACACTTTGATGAAGTCCGCCGGTGGCATGGGACTCCTCGTCCCAGGTGTCCCCGGAACCAGGCCTGCCAAGGTTGTCGTGTTGGGTGGAGGCGTCGCTGGAACCAACGCGGTCTCAGTGGCCGTGGGCCTTGGCGCCGAAGTGACCGTGCTCGACACGAACCTCACCAGGCTCAAAGAACTCGATGCCCTCTATGCCGGGCGAATCAAGACCGCAGCGTCTAACTCGCTCGAAATCGAGCGGGCCTGCATCGATGCGGACCTCGTGATCGGTTCGGTGTTGATCCCAGGAGCCAAGGCTCCCAAGCTTGTCTCTCTGGACCTCGTGTCACGGATGAAGCCAGGGAGCGTCCTGGTGGACATCGCCGTCGATCAGGGTGGATGTTTTGAGGGCTCCAAGCCCACCACCCACGCTGATCCGACATTCACTGTTCACTCGAGCATTTACTACTGCGTGGCCAACATGCCAGGCGCTGTCCCTGCAACCTCGACGGTTGCGCTGACCAACGCCACCATGCGCCACGTCAACGCTTTGGCTGGCAAAGGCTGGAAAGACGCGCTTCGCGCGGACGCCGGCCTCGCCAAGGGTTTGAACACCACCGCCGGATTACTGACCAACGAGCCCGTGGGTGTGGCGCACAGCATGGAGAGCGTCACCCTCGCCAGCGTTCTCGCTTAGTCAGGACGGGTTTAGACCCGTCCCACAACCACAGTGACCCCTCGGGGGGTGCAAGCGGTGGAATCCAGAGTCCAGTCTGGATAAGGGATCGAAGGTCACGGTAGTTCAGGCCATCGATGAGGATTGGTTGACTGGCGCGATACTTCGCAAGCGAAGCCCACGCAACCGCCTGATCCGCCGAATCGATGACCACCTCTACCGAGCTATCGGACCACTCCTCCGGAGTATTCGTCACCACGAGTGGCTCTAGCGCCAGACGTGGCTCCACCACTGTCCAATGCTCTGGTGCCGGAGCGCCGAATGCCACCTGAACATCGTCACCCCTCCAGAGCCCAGCGCCCGGGCCAGTTCTGGAAGGCCCGCCCCACAGGTCGCGATCTTCCGGTTTGGCAATCGGCAGCACCAGGACGTCGCTTGCAAGCCCGGACAACGACCGCGAGAGCCGATGTCGGACACTCATAGTCATCACGAGGACTCCGGTGAAGCCCTCCAGGGCGTCGACAAGGAACGCCTCGCCCTCTGAGCCGCAGGCGTGGAGGAGGAGATCGAGATCATCCACCACAAGCAACCGTTCTGTCCCCGAGAGTTCCTCCAGGCAGGTCCAGAGCGAGGCGCCATCACGGGGAGCGAGGAGGGGCTGGCGCCCAGCGCGTGCAAGGGCATACGCAGCACTTGTTCGACCGGAGCCTTGGTCACCGACAACCGCCACAGACCCGGTGGGCCCAGGAACCGCCACCGCGCTGTGCGTATCGAGGCATTCGCGCCATGCCCACGCTGAGACGCCCGAACCATCATCACCCCAGGGGATGAGGGAGGGGAGAGCCTCGCCCCAGACTTTCCAGGTGGAGGGTGGGCCATCATGGTAGAGCTGCCCCGCGGGCTCCACCGAACACATCTGTGGGGAACTCATCGCACCGGCAACGACCACATGCCCCGGGCGCATATGGCGCAGTGCGCCGACTAGAGACCCCGCGGCATCGGGCATGCCCTCTCGAAGCTCCGCCTCGTCAGCAACACGACCGCAGACCCTGAAGGCAATGTTGGCCATCATTGCCCGAGTAATCACTCCGCTAAGGCGCTGTGTGGAGAGAACTAAATGAACACCGAGTGAGCGGCCGCGTGCCGCGATATCGGTGATGGCCTCTGCCCAGAGTGGCTGGTTCGTAAACAACCAGGCCACCTCATCAACCACAACAACAAGGCGTGGGCCGTGTTGGGAGGGGTCAAGCTCGGACCAGTCGGCGCGCTCTGCGGCGGAGAGGATTCGCTCTCTTCTCGTCATCTCGGCACGCAAGCCTCTCAGCGCTCGACTGCTGGCCTCGGGAGCCAAGTCAGTCACCCACCCCACGGTGTGGGGAAGACCCTGTAGCGCAGAGAGTCCCGCGCCGCCCTTGAAATCAATCAACACACAGACGACACGCTCTGGCGAATAGTGATTGGCCAGTGAGCCAACCAGAGCGACCACGCTCACACTTTTTCCACTGCCCGTTGCTCCCCAGACGATGGTGTGGGGGCCCTCCGCGAGAAGATCAAAAAATGGCCCCTGAGCAGCCAGGCCCACCCAGAGTTGATCGAGGCGCGAGAGATCTGGTGGAGCGACGACCGCGTGACTGATCCCAAGACGCTCTCGGGGGATTCTCATCGCCTCGGCATGACTCAGTGATTCCAGCTGAATATCCTGGGGTGGCTCGCCTGGAATGTGAAGTACGGACATCAGTGCGCCCCGGTGGATGACCATGGCCTGGCAGTCTTCTGGAACATCGGAGGGGGCGTTGACCCAGACGAGTCTGGAGGGTCCCCGAAAATCCCGTGGGGGTTCCCCCGCCAGGTCCCAGGAGGGCACTACGGCATGCGACGAGTGCGCCCTCCACTGCAGGGCGAGCCCCCGCCACAAACCGAGCTGGTCAGCAGAGGCCACCAGCGCGAGCCCCGCGGTCATGTCAACGAGGGCTGGCATGCCAGCAATCGCTCCGGTTCCGGCCAACCGGTGCTCCGGTGGCGGATGCCAGCGGGTTCTCCCAATGCTCAGCAGCTGTGCGGTGGGCAGCGGACCGCGCCAGAGCGGGTTCCCCGCCCAGTCCCGTATTCCCGGGTGCAGTCTCGTGGCTCTCTCGAGAACATCTCGCCTGGCACGGTCTACCTCACCCTCGTGCTCCAGGAGACGGTCCTCGTGCTCCAGCAGGGCTGCCTCGTGCTTGATCGCACTTCGTCGCCTGGACTCCCACCACCCTCCAAAAACCATGAGAGGTCCGAGCGCTCCCATCAGAAGCGCCAGTAGTGACTCAAAGACCAGAGCCAGGACGACTGCTAAAGCAGCGGGCGCCACCAGGGGAAGTAGTGGCAACGGGGCCTTCTCCAGTGGGGCTGGTGGCGCAGGAGGAAGGCCAGGAAACACCGCAACAGTGGAACACGGCGCGACACCAGGAGAGCCCCTGAGGTGTTAACGCAGCGAATTTACCCGCCTGGTGGCCGCGGTGGACAGCTGACTACTGAAGAGTGAAAAACAGCGAACCCAAGCCAACCCGCGAGCCTCGCACCACAAAATACTTGTCATAGGGAATGCACTGAAGAGCAGGCGATCCAGGTTCTTCCACGACAGTTCCGTTGACTGTTTTCAAATCCTTGACCCACAACACGCCATTATCAACGCCAAACTCCAGGTGTTCGGGGGCGACAGTGTCTGTGGGGTCCTCGAGGCAGACCCGGAGGAGAGGGTCGTCCTCTGACACAGGCTTCACCCCCATTACTCCGGGAGTCTCTCCGATTGTGACGCTGTGGCCATCATCGAAGGTGACCGTGAAACGAATTGCCGCCTGGGCGCGCCTGGGTGCTTTCTCTTTCGCAACCGCTTCGGCTTGTTCGATGTCAAAAAGCGACATCGCTTGGGTCTTCTGGTCCTGGCTCGCTGGAGCCGGAGATTCGACCACCGCAGGCGCCTCGGGTTTTTTGCCCAGGGACAGGCTTCGCCTCAACCACCCCGTGGTGCTGGGCGGAGTGTCAGCCTCCGGCTCGGCTTCGGGGGTGGCCTCTGGAATGGGAGCTTCCTTGACCGCGGGCGGAGCTGGCTTGGGGCGAACGCTCGACTGACCACACTGTGGGCAAAACAGGCTGCTCGCGTGAACCTTCTCGCCACACCGTGAACACGGCGCAGGGGGCCGCACCTCGGTGGCGTCAAAAAGACTCATACGCCACAGGGTACCGGGGTGATTCGAGAGAGCGGGGGAGCACACACAGCGCTCCCCGGCCACACTCCTCAGTGTTGAGGGCGGTGTCCAGAGCGGTTTCCAAGGCGCTCTAGGTCACAATGGAAGTGCCAGAAAGGTGGGGACATGGCAGAACACTCGATGGGGTCACGCGTGGGTCGCGCGGCTCTTGTTCTGTTGGCCACCGCCGCACTCGCCCTTCAAGGTGGTGCGGCCTGGGGTGTTTCGTGGGTCGTCGCGAATGAACGCCACATCAAAGACCAGTTGGTGGCCTACCAGTTCGACGCACCAGAGGAAATCCTGGAATACGCCCAAGTTTCTGGAATGTCGCCGACTGGCGAGCTGTACTTCATGACCTCCCTGCCACAGATTGTGCCGGTCTATGAGTTTGATCGTTACTGCACCCGCAACGAACCAGGGATTGGTGTGCTCGGGTGCTACACGTTGCGTGATGGCCGCATCTATCTCTATGACGTAACGGATGAGCGCCTTGTCAGTATTGAACCCGTCGTCGCTGCCCACGAGATGCTTCACGCCGCGTGGGCACGGCTCTCTAGCGGGGAGCAAGAGCGCTTAGCTGAGCTGTTGGAAGAGGGCTTTGCCACACTGCCTGCGGACCACCAACTCAGGGATCGGATTGCCTCCTATGAGGCGGACAACCCAGCTTCCCGAATCCCCGAGCTCTACGCGATTCTTGGCACCGAGATTGCCCCGCTTCCAGCGTTGCTCGAGGAGCACTACGCCATCTACTTCGATGACCGAAGCAAGGTGGTTGCCCTCGCCGATGAGCTCTATCGAGTGTTTGACACTGTCGAGGCTGAGCTCAACACTCTCGCCCAAGAGCTTGAATCACGCGCTGCAGAGATAGAAGGCCTGCGCTTTGCCTATGAGCAG
>JBIIRH010000027.1:0-13192 GCA_044341675.1 Pontimonas sp. | reverse complement strand
CTCTGGTCTTCACCGGTGACCTAGCCGACCGAGGCGAGACTGGCGCGTATCGGCGCTTGCGCGACTTAGTAGAGCCCTTTGCCGAGCGACTGGGTGCCACCGTGGTCTGGGTGATGGGCAATCACGATGAGAGGGAACCCTTTTCGAAGGTCCTCTTTGATGGCCCTGGCACCGCTGAACCACAAGACCGAGTGTTCGATCTGGGTGGTCTTCGACTTATTGCCCTGGACACCTCGGTCCCTGGCTATCACCACGGTGAGCTGACCCCGGCCCAGTTGGACTGGCTCGCCTCCGAGCTGTCAACCCCGGCACCGCGGGGCACCATCCTTGCTCTTCACCACCCGCCAATCCCCACACCGATTGAGTTAATGGGTCTTCTCGAGCTGGAGGACCAAGCATCGCTCGCACGAGTCATCGAGGGAACCGACGTGCGAGCGTTGTTGGCCGGACACCTGCACTATTCGACCTTCTCCACCTTTGCGGGTGTCCCGGTGTCGGTGTGTGCTGCCAGTTGCTACAACATTGATCTGCTGGGGGTGGAGGGAACAATTCTGAGTGCGGTTCCAGGCGGCCTCTCTGCCTCGCTCGTTCACGTCTATCCAGATCAGGTTGTCTTCTCTACGGTGCCTCTGGAAGACAGCGCCGAACTGACCCACCACGACGCCTCGGGTTTGGCAGGAATCGCTGCGATGACGAAGGAGCAGCGTCGAGAGATGTTCTCGAATAAGAATTCTGAGTTCAACCGGACTGGCGACCAGAAACAGTCCGGCTTCTAAAGCGGTGGCGTGTCTGCGCTGGCACCGGGAAACAAGAGCGCAAGCTAGGGAGCATGGATCTCCGCCGCGCTCTTGCGCTCTACCTCGATGAGGTAGCGCTCTCGCGCACGCTCTCGGAGAACACCCTGAAGGCTTACTCCTCGGATATTGCACAGTTCGTTGACTTCGCTGAATCAGAACGGGTCACGAGCGCCTCGGAGTGTGATCTGGAGCTTGCGCGGTCATGGGTCTGGTCACAGGCCGAGGCCGGCGTTGCCGGTGCAACGCTTCGACGGAAAGTCTCTGCCCTCAAGCGCTTTAGCGCGTGGCTTGTTGGAGCGGGTCACACGAAGGGCGACATCGCAGGACGCTTGCGCACGCCTGCCACGTCGAGTTCTTTGCCCCGGGTGATGGGGAGGGCTCAGATGGAAGAGATTCTCCAGGACCTGATCCAGCGGGCGGATACTGAGGATTCTGTGGCTCTTCGGGACTGGGCGATGGTGGAGGTCCTCTATGCGACAGCTCTTCGCGTGAGCGAACTGGTGGGTCTGCGGGTGGACAACCTGAGCATGGCTGAGCGAACCTTAAGGGTGGTCGGAAAGGGAAACAAAGAACGGGTTGTTCCCTTCGGAATCCCGGCGGAGCGGGCACTCAGGCGTTATCTCGACGCAGGGCGACCGGCGTTGCTTGCAACTAGTGATTCACCGCAAGTTTTTGTCTCTTCGACGGGAAAGGCGCTGGGGCCGAGAACCGTCTATCAGGTCGTGGCAGCGCTCTTGTCGCAGTATCCAGGCAATGGACCAGTAGGCCCGCACACCCTGCGGCACACGGCTGCCACCCACCTCCTGGATGGCGGTGCGGATTTGCGCAGCGTTCAAGAACTTCTCGGGCACGCATCGCTGGGGACCACCCAGATCTATACCCATGTCTCCACCGAACGGTTGACTGCTGCCTATCAGCAGGCTCACCCCAGGGCCTGAGTTTCCCAGGGCAACAGCACCGCTCTCTGGAGAACCCCCAGTTCCCGCCTGGGCGATCGATAGGCGTCCTCCACGCGCAGGCCAATATGAACACAGAGCTCGGGGCAGTGGCCGCTCTGGAGCTCGGCAATGGACTCGCCTTTGGCCACCTGGTCGCCTGAGCGCAATTCGGTAGCAACGGGTTCGAGGCTGACTCGCTGCCCGGTTGGTCCGGTGATAGTGAGAACTCCGCGTCCGGCAACATCTCCGCTAAATGAGATCACTCCGCTCAGCGGAGCGACGATGGTGGAGCCTGCGGCCTGAAGGTCAAGGCCGCGGTGCCCAACACCCCAGGGGGTGGGAGGGGCTTGGAAGTCCCGCAGGACGACCTGTGGTCCCTGCGTCGGCCATGCCCAGAGCGCTGGAGGCGGGGGAGGGATAAGTAGGCCGCCGAGCAGAGCGATGAGCACCACGAGGATCATCGCTCGAGTGTGACGTTCTGAAAGCGCTCATGGCTGTTCCAGCAGGGGCAATGCTCACAAGTAAGGGTGTCCTAAGCTTCGTGGACAACGCTCCTGCTAGGCTCGCGAAACTATGGATTCGGCAGTGGTTTTCGCGGGGCTCGTGACGCTCGGTGCAGGTCTTGCCACCGCTGTGGGTGCCGCGATTGGCCTGTTCGCCCACCACACCAATCGGGCTTTTCTTGCCCTAGCGCTCGGCTTTAGCGCCGGGGTGATGATTTATGTCTCGTTTATTGAGATTCTTCCGAAGGCAACGAGCTTTTTGGTGGCGGACTGGGGCGATGCCCCGGGCAACACCGTGATGGTGGGAGCTTTTCTCGCGGGCCTTGCCGTGATGGCTCTGCTCTACCGATTCTTGCCCGATCTTGAGCACCCACAACTGGACGATCGGCACGAGGCGCTCTCCCTGGATGAGGACCCGAGCTCCTACTACGCCAATAGTTCACTGCTGAAGGCCGGGATTGGTGTGGCGCTGGCTGTGACGCTCCACAATTTCCCGGAGGGCATGGCAACCTTCTTCCTCACCCTTGATGATCCTCAGGTGGGACTCTCCGTAGCGTTTGCGATTGCTATTCACAATATTCCCGAGGGCATCGCGGTGGCAGTGCCCATCTACTACGCGACGAAGTCCAGGAAGACGGCGTTTGCTTTCGGCGCGCTCTCCGGCCTTGCCGAACCCATTGGCGCGTTCTTAGGTTTTGCCATTCTGCAGCCCTTCATCACCGACACGGTGCTTGGCATCGTCTTTGCCGCGGTGGCTGGTGTCATGGTCTACATCTCAGTGGATAGCCTGTTGCCGGCAGCACGCCAATACGGCAAAGGCCAATTGGCCATCTATGGCCTGATCGCTGGTATGGCCGTGATGGCCGGATCATTGATTCTGTTCTCGCTCTAGAGCGCACCACTCACTTTGTGCGGAAGGTGGGACTTGAACCCACACACCCGAAGGCACAGGAACCTAAATCCTGCGTGTCTGCCAATTTCACCACTTCCGCGCACCGCCTAGTGTAGCGAGGGCCGTGTTCCCTTGACCCAGTTTTCGACCTCGTCGGCGGTCCGGGGGATGTGGCGGGAGAGGTTGAGGCCCCCGGTCTTCGTGACCACGATGTTGTCCTCGATGCGCACCCCAATGCCCCGCCAGTCGGCGGGAATAGTGTGGTCATCGGGTTGGAAATACAAGCCAGGCTCAATGGTGAACACCATGCCTGGCTCCAGCTCTTTGTCCATATACATTTCACGCCTCGCCTTAGCGCAGTCGTGAACATCGAGTCCCAAATGGTGGCTGGTGCCATGAATCATGTAGCGGCGGTGGTGTTGGCCCTCTTTGGCCAAAGAGTCCGCGAGCTCGACTTGCAGGAAACCCCACTCGTGAACGTATCCAGCGATGACCCGCATGGCAGTGTCGTGGATGTCCCTGAAGAGGGCCCCCGGCTTCACCACCGCAAAAGCTTGGTCGGCCGCATCGAGCACAGCCTCATAAATCTGGCGTTGAAGAGCTGAGAACGCGCCTGAGACCGGAATGGTCCGCGTGATGTCGGCGGTGTAGAGGCTATCGAGTTCAATGCCAGCATCGACCAGAAGCAAGTCTCCAGAGTTCACTGGCCCATCATTGGTCACCCAGTGCAAGATGCAGGCGTGAGGGCCGCTGGCGGCGATCGTGCCATACCCGGTGTCGTTTCCCTCAAGCCTGGCGGCCTGCTGGAAAACGCCCTCGATGATGCGCTCACCCCGGGGGTGAGCACTCGCCTCGGGGAGCGAGGTGACAATCCTGTCAAAGCCTCTCTGGGTGGCCTCGACGGCTGCGGTCAGCTCGCCGATTTCCCAGCCGTCTTTGACCAGGCGCATTTCGCTGATCACGCGAGCAAGGGTGTGATCCCCGGTCTGGTCGTCGCTGTGGCGGAGGGAATCGATCATCTCGGTCAGAGCGCTATCGGAGTCTCGTATGAGGGCAGAGTTCGAGAGCAACGGCATCTCATCGGACCAGTCCGCGCGGTCTCTGGTCTCAAGACCAAGCCACGTTGCCACATCGGCAAGGCCCGGGCGTCGCCCGGTCCAGAATTCTCCGATGGCGGGGTTGGCATAAAACTCATCGCTCGTGCGCGGCGCTGGTGGCCTGGTGAAGAGCACCCAGTGGTGGCCAGTGTCCTGCGGGATACCGAGCAGGATGCTCCCTGGCACTGTGTCTGCACCCCAGCCCGTGAGATAGACAAAGGCGGTGTGCGGGCGATAGGGGTAATCAGTGTCGTTCGAGCGGGTTTTCGTCTCACCGGCGGGAATCACCAGGGTGAGCCCGGGAAACTCTCCAGAGAGTCTTTCCCTTCGCGCGGCCGCGAAGGGAGCCTGGGGGAGGGGCTTGACTGAAATCTGAGGGGCTTCACCCCACCCGGTGGAGATGAAATCCCGAAAAGCCTCGGAAATGGGGGTGGTTGACCGGTTTTCTGGGGGCTTCGGAGTCTCCTGGTCAGTCACGCAACCAGTCTGACACGTAGCATGGAGCAGTGCCATCCAGACGCATCGACCTCCACTCCCACTCCCGGTATTCCGATGGGTCTGATTCGCCCTCTGAACTGATTGCCGAGGCCGTGGCCTCTGGAGTGGATGTACTGGCTCTCACGGACCACGACACTCTTGCCGGTATTGATGAAGCCACTGATGCCATTTTTGGCACCGGAATGACCCTGGTTCCAGGCATTGAGCTGAGCGCACAAGTCATTGATCCGACCCCCGGCGCTATTCCTCGGAGCGTCCACGTGCTGGGCCTCTTGGTGGACCCCGCTAACCCTGAATTGCTTGCCGAAACGGCCCGAATTCGTGACCACCGGGCAGATCGACTGCGCTTGATGGTGGAGAAGCTCGCGGTGGATTTTGACATCAGTTGGGATGAGGTGCGAGGGGGGATGGCTGCTGGCGCGACGCCCGGCCGGCCCCACATCGCCCAGATTCTGATTGAGAAGGGCTATTTTCCAGACACCGATGCCGCCTTTGCCACAGCCCTTCGAACCGATGGCCCCTACCATGTCCCCCACTATGCGCCACGGCTCCTCCGGGCGCTCGACATCATCACTGATGCCGGCGGGGTCGCAATTCTTGCTCACCCGGCAACGGGTGCCAGGTCAGGCGCCGTGGATCACACCGCTCCCGTGGCGGATGTCATCGCCAATTACCAGAGCTATGTCGAGGCTGGGCTGGCCGGCCTGGAAATCGACCACCGGGAGAACACCGAGGAGGGCAAAGCTCTCCTGCGCGAGGTCGCCCGAGAACTGGGAATGATCGTGACCGGGTCGAGCGATTACCACGGGGACCGCAAAGGTAACCGGCTCGGTGAAAACACCACCTCAGAGGAGCACTACGAGGTGATTGTCGCGAGAGCGACGGGTTTCGCTCCGATTAGCTCGTAGTGCGCCGACGCTGACGGGTGCGGGCACGTCCGCGCTGGTCACCCATGTCACTGGGGTCGTGAGCTTGAGGCTTCTTAGCTGGCGCAGTTTTTGTTCGGGGTGGCTCGCCCGCGCGCTTTTCCTTCTGAGGAATAGGGGTCGCCTTCAAGCGGCCCTTGGTCCCCGCCGGGATGTCTAAGTCCGTGAGGAAGTGAGGTGAAGAGGAATAGGTTTCCACGGGTTCGGGGATTCCCATTTCGAGAGCTTTGTTGATCAGCGCCCACTTGTGGAGGTCATCCCAATCCACGAAGGTCACGGCGATGCCTGTTTTGCCAGCGCGACCTGTTCGGCCAACGCGGTGGAGATACGCCTTGTCGTCTTCGGGGATCGTGTGGTTAATCACATGGGTGACGTCATCCACATCGATACCGCGAGCTGCCACATCGGTGGCGATCAAGACATCGTGCTTTCCGGCTTTGAAGGCGGCCATGGCGCGCTCACGGGCGTCCTGGCTCAAATCCCCGTGGACGGAACCTGCGGAGAACCCGCGGTCGGTGAGTTCCTCTTGCAGGCGGGCTGCTTGACGCTTGGTGCGAGTGAAGACTACGGTCTTGCCCCGACCCTCGGCCTGGAGGATGCGGCCAATCACTTCGTCTTTATCGAGTGCGTGCGCCCGATAGACGAAGTGCTTGATGTTGGCCTGGGTAATCGACTCATCGGGCGAGGTTGCCCTGATGTGAATCGGCTTGTTCATGAAGCGGCGGGCCAGTGCGACCACGGGCCCCGGCATCGTGGCCGAAAAGAGCATGGTGTGACGGGTGGGAGAGGTCTGCGAGAAGAGCTTTTCGACATCTGGCAAAAAGCCGAGGTCGAGCATCTTGTCTGCTTCATCGAGAACCATGACTTTCACATCAGCCAACGAGAGCAAACGCTGGCTTGCAAGGTCCAAGAGACGCCCGGGTGTTCCCACCACAATCTGCGCGCCGGCTTTGATCGCCTCCACTTGGCCCTCATAGGCCTTGCCGCCATAAATCGACACCACCGTGGTGGATCGATTGCTGGAGGCAAGAACGATGTCTTCGGTGACCTGGACTGCCAACTCACGAGTCGGCACCACAATGAGTGCCTTGACACCTGGTTCCGGGTTAAGCCCTAGAGCTTGGATCAGCGGTAAGCCGAAGCCAAAGGTTTTGCCGGTGCCTGTTTTGGCCTGACCGATGATGTCTTGGCCGGTCAGTGCGATCGGAATAGTTTGTTCCTGAATAGGAAATGGTTCGAGGATGCCCTTGCTTGCGAGAGCGTCGACCAGGTCGGACTCAATGCCGAGGTCGGAGAAATTCACTATCTGTGCTGCCTTCTGTCGTATTTTCTCCCAGTCTAGGCGCAGGGCCTGATTACTCTCTGCCAAGCCCGGCTAAGCTTTGACTATGGCCTGGTTCTGGCGCAAGAAGAAGAAGGAAACCCCTGCATATCGGGTGACTCCGCGCAAAGAATCCCCGCCGAGCAGCAAAGTGGACGTCAGCGCACTGACTCCGCCAGCTGCGGACTTTCTCGCTAGCGCCTGCGTCATTCAGTTGACTGCGGCGAGTGAGCTGGCCGTGGTCTCCAGTGAAGCGTGGTCGGCAGAAGATGCCGATGCCCTCATGGT
Source organism: Pontimonas sp. (assembly GCA_044341675.1). Taxonomy (GTDB): domain Bacteria; phylum Actinomycetota; class Actinomycetes; order Actinomycetales; family Microbacteriaceae; genus Pontimonas. The sequence goes on along the minus strand of JBIIRH010000027.1, from coordinate 5,932 downwards.
GGCCTCAGGTATGGCGATGGATCGCTATCGCGCGCTCCGAGCTCTGTTGGCCGATTACGACAAAGACGTCTCCGGGGCGCTTGCCACCCCGCGGCATAAGTTGAGCGGACACCTCGAGAGGCTAGTCACCACGCGCTGGTACGAGCGAGTGGGAACCATCTATGTGGTCTCTGGTCTGACCCGCGACTTTTGGTTACTTCTCGCGGGTGGCCTCCCAAAGGCCCTCAAAGCCCGCGTCACCGAGATTCTTCGTGATGACGGCGATGAAGAGCTACTGGCCGGTGTGCTCGAGCGCATGCTTCAAGTCGATGCCCGCTATGTGTCGCGCTTGAGCCTGTGGGCTAGACGACTAGTGGGTGATGCGATGTTGGTCTGCAAAGACGGCTTGGCCGAAGCGATTGTCAGTGCAGATGATGCGGTTGCCAAGCTAGAGCCAATCTTTACCGACGTACTGGCTGATCACACCAGTCGCTTGGAGCGCGTCGGTCTTACCGCGTAGAACCGCTGGTGAGCTGCGCCCACAGGGCATCATCGGCAGCTTGACGACGCTTCGGAAGAACTAGTCCGAGCGCGATGGGCGCTGCAGCGCTGAGCCCGAGCGCCACAATCCAGGGCCAGATGCCAGCGGGGTCTAGTCCCACCCAGATGGCGATAGCCCACGCGAGAGAGCCCGCGATGATTCCCGTGGCTGGCATCACAAAAAGCCCGTGCAGTGCGCGCCCTGGAATCAGGTAGCGCAGGGCCAGGCCAATGAGGCCGGCGAAGGTCACCACCAAAACAAGTTCCATGATTAGGGCGCGAAGCCCACCTTTCGGGACTTCTCTTCGCCAATTTCGACAAACGCCAGAGTCCTGGAAGCGACCACAAAAATGTGACCCTTCTCGTCCTCGAGGCGCAGAGTTCCCTTCTCATCCGCGAGGGCGGTGGCAATTGCCTTCTCCACCTCGGGCGTGCTCTGGGTCGTCTGAATGACGAGTTCGCGGGCAGTGTTCACAATTCCGATACGTATTTCCACATCCCTAGCGTACGACACGTCGGCCGTGTGGTTTAGCCTCTAAACCTATGGAGGCAAACCCCGAGTCGATACTGGCCAGGCCGGCCTCTGAGACGTCGCTAATTGTTGGAGCTCCGGGCAGCGGCAAGAGCACCCTCCTGATTTCCAGGATTGTCCAGCTCGCCAACGCTGGCTCACCGGTTGATGGGTTAGTGATCCTCACTCCCTCCAGAGCACAGGCTTCTCTTGTTCGCGACAGAGCAGGTCTTGCCCTGGGCCGTGCCACTGCTGGCCCACGGGTTCGCTCGGTGGCCTCGCTTGCGTTCTTGTGTGTTCAGAGCGCTAACCGTCAGGCCCGTCTGCCAGAGCCTGACCTTGTCTCGGCGAGCCAAACCGATGCCGACATTGCCTCCCTGCTCGCAGGGCACGCAGAAGATGGCTCTGGTCCACAGTGGCCCCATCCACTCGCCCCGATGGTTCGTGAGCTTCCCGTGTTTCGCCAGGAACTGCGCGAATGGATGGCAAGAGCGACAGACTACGGCGTCACCAACGAGCAGCTTGAAGCACTCGCCACTGTTCATGCTCGCCCGGAATGGGCTGCTGCCGCAGCGTTTCGAGCTGAGTACCAGGCGGTGCTCGCGAGTGCGCGCCCGGGGGCATTCGATAGCTCCGAGATTGTTCGTCGCGCTATCGTTGTGCTGGAGGCAGGATTACCCCCAGCGCTTGAGTCCCTGGTCCACGTCTGCGTTGATGACGTCCATGACATGACCCAGGCCTCACTTGACTTCCTGGGCGCACTCAAGAATCTTGGGGTGGGGCTCACCGTCGCCGCCGAGCCCGATGTTGCCGGCAATACTTTCCGAGGAAGCGAACCCGAGGGTCTCAGCCGGCTTGCTGGCATGTGGTCGCTCACCCCAGAAGTTCTCCCCACGGCCCATCGACACGGATCGGCTATTCGCGCCCTGGTGTCACGTGTCACCGAGAAAATCGGCACGGCAGGAATGGGCCTGCAGCGAAGCGCTTCGTCGTCGACCAGCCAGCCCGGCGAAGTCTTCACCCTGTTGGCGCCGAGTGCTCACCGAGAATCCAATGACATCGCCTCCTTCATCATGACCAGCCATCTGCGCGACGGAGTCCCCTTAGACCGCATCGCTGTTGTTGCCAGACGCGGCAGCCGGGTGCAACGACTGGTTCGTGAATTGACGAACCACGGCATTGCTGCCAGGGCTAACCTGGCGGGCGTTGCGCTGCGTGACCAGCCAGCGGCCCGGGACCTCTTGGAGTTAGTTGCTATTGGGCTAGGGCTTCGACCACTGGGGCCGCACAGCGCCGTAGCTCTGCTGTCTGGTCGATATGGCCTCATGACAACGCAGGAGCTTCGCAGGCTTCGATTTGCTCTGCGACTGCTCGCGGACCCCGAGGAGCCTTACCGGCCTGTCGACGCGCTACTAGCCGACGCTCTGGGCCATCGCGGCGGGTTTGCCCTTCTGGAGCCAGGTGTCGCGGCCAAGGCCACCACCATCGCCGCGATCCTTGACGATATTCGCCATGCTCCGCCCACCACACCCGTGACCGAGCTGCTGTGGCTGGCCTGGTCGGCTAGCTCTGCCAGGCTCGGATGGGAAGCTGGGGCTCTTGCCGGTGGTGATCGCTCAGGAAGTGCTCACCGGGCGCTGGATGCTGTGGTCGCACTGTTTCACCAAGCGGCGGAGTTCGTTGAAGCGCAGCCAGGGGCTAGCTCCGCGGTGTTCATCGATAACACCCTGGACGCCGAGGTGCCAGACGACGTTGTGTTGCCGGCCTCAGCATGGTCGGCGGTCACCGTGTCGACCCCCTCTGGACTCCAGGGAACCCAATTCGATGTGGTCATCATCTCCGGGGTCGAAGAAGGTGTCTGGCCGGATCTTCGTCTTCGCGGTTCTCTCTTACGTGCGCATCAGATGGTGCGAAGCGCCAGAGGTGAGGGGCACGACGTTCTGGATGAGCGCAAGATCGTCAAGGACGATGAGCTGCGACTTTTCGCCATGGCAATCTCTCGGGCCACCACGACAGTCTTGGTCACCGCAACAGATTCTGAGGAGTCTCCACCGAGTCCTCTTTTCCATCTCGTCGACGCCACGGCGACCAGGATTCCCAGTCGCCCGGAGGGCCCCCTGTCAGAGCGCACTCTGACAGGCCTTCTCCGGCGTGATCTGGTCCGGGCGATGGAGCGAGGGGTGGACTCCGGGGCTCTCGCCGATGACCTTGGCATACTGGCGTCGATGGGGGTTGCCGGCGCGCACCCCAGTGAGTGGTGGGGCATCGCAGCGCCGAGTAGTGAAAGCCCGCTCTACCCAGACGGTGATGTTCCGGTGTCTCCCTCGGGGCTTGCGACCCTGGAGGAATCACCCATCGAGTGGTTCCTTGGCACCCTTGCCCGCAACGATTCCGCGCCCGAGCGCGGGCTTGGATCACTACTCCACCGCGCATTGGAGGAACACCCTGCCGGGAGTGCCGATGAGTTGTGGGCTGTAGTTGATCACTCCTTTGGACAACTCGACTATGAGCCGGGGTGGGTTGAGTCCCTCCAGCGTCGATCCGCCAGAGCCATGGTCGACGCTATGGCCGACTATGTTCGCGACCGAGAGAGCGATGGCTTCACACTGGCAGGAGTGGAGCAAGGTTTCCGCATGCAGTTTGGGCGAGCCACCGTGCGCGGAATGATCGACCGGATTGAAGTGACCCCGGAGCAGAAACTCTTGGTCGTTGATCTCAAAACCGGCCAACACGTCACCGATTCTGGGGTGGTCGACAATCCACAGATGTTCGCCTATCAACTGGCTCTGCAGAACCCCGAGTTGCTCGCCGAGATGGGCAGGGCGGACATGGAGAATGCCGGAGCCGTGTTGCTCTTTGTGAAATCGGGTGTGGGCGGAAAACGCTATCGCCTTGCTACGCAGGCGCCACTGGATGACACCGGCCGGGAGGCCTTTGTGGAGCGGCTCGATAAAGCGGTTGCGATTATCTGCGCTGCGGAATTCGCAGGGGAGCCCAGGGTCTTTGGCGCTGGCGGTCACAGCAAGCATCGCTGGCATTTTGTGGGGCAGGTGTGTGGCGATGTTTAGTGCTAAAGAAATCGCCGCGAAGCTCGGCCAGTTTGAGCCGACCTCCGAACAAGAAGCAATTATTGAAGCGGATCCCGCAGGAACCTATCGCGTGATTGCAGGCGCTGGCTCTGGCAAAACCGAGACCATGGCCCAGCGGGTCTTGTGGCTGGTCGCCAACCAACACGTCGCACCGGGCGAAGTGCTGGGCCTCACCTTCACCCGAAAAGCGGCCGGTGAACTGGGCCGCAGAATCTCTGAGCGGTTGGCCGAACTCGGAACCAGTGGTGTGACGGTGAGCGGTGATGAGTTTGATTCCCCGAACGTTGCCACCTACAACTCCTTCGCCTCCCGTCTATACCGGGAGTATGCGGCGCTGCTCGGCCGGGACCCTGATGCCCAGGTGCTCTCCGAGGCGAGCGCGTGGGGCCTTGCGCGCACCGTGGTGGTCGCCAGTAAAGACCCCGCACTCCTGAACTGGGATTACTCGTTGGGTGAACTTACCCGTGTGGTGCGCCTCTTGGCTTCCCGCGTCAGCGAGAACTCGGTTGGCCTCGAGGACATCGAAGCCTTTGCGACGCAGTTTCGAACCCTTCGGGATTTACCGCCGGGGGGAACCGGGCGCTATGCCGACGTCGAGGAGTGGAGCGACACTGTTGACTCACTGATTCCCATGATGAAACTCGTCGGGGATTACTCCCGTGCCAAAGCCCTCCGCGGTGTCATCGAGTTCTCTGACCAGGTTGCGCTCGCGTTGGAATTGGTGACGACCCATCCGGAAATCTGCGACGACATTCGTCAGACTCACCGCGTGGTGCTACTCGATGAGTATCAAGACACCAGCGTCGCTCAGAGCTCTTTGCTCTCCATTTTGTTCCCAAGCCACCCGGTGATGGCGGTGGGCGATCCGTACCAGGCCATCTACGGATGGCGCGGGGCTAGCAGCTCCAATCTCAGTGATTTTGATACCGCGTTTGGTGGGGGCGCCGTCACGACATTCACGCTCTCCACGAGCTGGCGCAATGGCACCAATGTTCTCGATGTTGCCAACGAGATCGCGGGGCCACTTTCTGCCCTGCCTGGCCCCGATGTGGGGGTCCTGCAACCTGCACCGAAGGCCAGTAGCATCCCCGTCGAGGTGGTCTTCGAGGAGACTCTCCACGATGAAGCCGAGGCGGTCGCAGAGTGGTTGGTCGGCAAGCTCGCCGAGGGCGATAAGCCGCCCACGGCCGCCATTTTGGTTCGCCAGCGCCACCACCAGAGGGCTTTCGTCGAGGCGCTTTCGGCGAGGGGAGTTCCCGTCCACGTGCTGGGTATTGGTGGATTACTGGATGACCCGGTGGTTGCCGACATTGTGTGTGCACTGCGGGTCATGACCCATCCCCACGCCGAGACGGAGCTCGTTCGCCTGCTCTCCGGTGGTAGATGGCGCCTTGGTGTCTCTGACCTGCACGCCCTTGCCACCACGGCCCGTTGGCTCGAGGGCAGAGATGCCACTGGCAACGCACTCGATGATGAAGCGAAATCAAGGCTGAAGGAGTCAGTTGCCCCCACCGATCACGCGGGCCTGAGGGATGCCCTGTCCTTCATTTCTCGGGCGCCCTCAGAGCACCACCAGCGCAAGCTCTATAGCGAGGTGGGGCTTTCGCGCCTAGTCGATGCGGAGCGCACGCTCAGAGCCTTGAACGACGCACACGTGGCGACGGTCGATGACGCTATTGCCATGGTGGAGCGCGAGCTTGGTCTTGATCTTGAAGTCCTTGCTCACCCGGGACGCTCGCGCAGTATCGCCGCGAGAGAAGCCCTCATGGATGCCGTCAACACTTATCTGGCGGTGTCAGAGGATGCTTCTGTG
>JBIIRH010000026.1:0-13210 GCA_044341675.1 Pontimonas sp. | reverse complement strand
CTCGGAGGCGAGCCAGTCCAACTGGGCCGGGGTCAGCTCACCGTGGTGATAGCCAGGGACCGAGGTGTCCAGGGCAATAAGTCGAAGACCACCCAGATCGAACACTCGGTCTTGTGGCTCAGCGGTGCCAGGGCCATCAAAGAGGACCTCCGAAAAGGGTTCCCTCTCATCGTGATTGCCCATCACCCAGACCACGGCGGCACCCAGTCGCTCGGCAAAGGGCTCTACTAAGTCGCGCAAGCGCCGATACGCGCCAGTCTCGCCTCGGTCGGCTAGGTCACCGGTGAAGACCAGAGCGTCCACCTGCCCTCCGCTGGCGACGAGGCGCTCCAGGAGCCTGCGAAGCGGGGTATAGGAGTCAATGGAGCCATAAAGCGCCCGGCCATCGAGTAAGTGGGTGTCGGAAACATGCACGACTACTCGCTCGGCGGAGGGATGTTGGCTAAAGGTCGACACCAGCACACTTTATACCTCGGCCAGGAAGCCGGGTGCCCCAGCACCGAGCAGCGCCAAATCTGCGGGTTCGCTCAATACGCCAGCCGATTGTTCTCGAACCAACCTCCAGCATCCAGCACTCAAGGGGTCACTCCAGCGCCCAGGCACAACAGCGACCTCCCGTCCGAGCGAAGCCGCATGGTGCGCTGTGTTAAGAGCACCGGATCGGTGTGCGGCCTCCACCACCACCAGCACAGAGGCCAGAGCAGCGATTAGGCGATTGCGGTCTAGGAAACGCTCGGGAGCCGGCCGAACACCACAGGGCGCCTCTGCGATCACGGCGCCTTCTTTGGCAATGCGGGCAAACATTCCCAGGTTCTCCGCTGGATAGAGGCGATCAAGTCCGCCCGCTACGACCGCGAGCGTGGGAATACCCCGCTCGAGGGCTGCCTGGTGTGCCGCTGTGTCAATGCCGGTTGCCCCGCCAGAAATCACACCTCGTTGCCCCAGAATCTCCTTGGCCACCAGCGAAGCCGTGGCACTGACTCCAGACGGGCTGGCGTGGCGACTACCCACGATGCCAACCCACCCCAGAGCCGCGTGAAGCAGGGGCGTATCCCCCAAGACCCAGAGACTCAGAGGCTGGTGGTCCCCTAAGTCTCGGAGCCCCTCAGGCCAGTGGGGATCTCGATTCGCCATGACCTGCACACCAAGCTCCGCCTGGCTGGCCAGAGACAGAGCGGTGCGCTCCGGTGAATCGCGCGCTCGCCAGCTGGCGATGTGCGCACCGAGGGAATCGTCGACTTCCATCAGGCCCGCGAGCGAGCGCGCTATCGCGTGTGATGAATCACGACTGCGCAGTCGCTGCAGTGCTGCGACTGGCCCCTGGGCGTGGACGAAGGTATAGGCCCACCGGTCCCCCGGGTTAGCACACAGCCCCCACGATGTTCTGGCGGCGATTTCCTCGGCATCCATGCCTCGAGCATGGGTGCCAGCGAGCAGCAGTTCACTACTGAAACGAAGGGGGTGGAGAATTCCTGGCCAAGAAAAGCCGTGGACAGCTACTCGTCGAGAGCGAGTTCCTTGGGAAGCTTCAGTTCTTTCTTGCCGAGCTCCTCGACGTTGATGTCCTTGAAGGTCAACACCTTGACGGACTTCACGAAGCGATCGGAACGATAGACGTCCCACACCCACACATCGGTGAGGGTGAGCTCAAAATAGAAGTCATTCCCGCGTTCGCGGACTTCCTGGTGGACTTCGTTTGCGAGATAGAACCGGCGCTCTGTCTCCACGACGTACTGGAACTGGGAGACGATATCGCGATACTCCCGATAGAGGGAGAGCTCAGCTTCCCTGTCGTAGTCGTCGAAATCTTCGGGGTCCATGGTGGGCTCAGTCTAGCTCTCTCGTCAAAACCGGCTACAGCCGAATCCAGCTCGGGCGGTGCTCCGGGGTGAGCCCGTGGCGCCTGATGGCTTCTTTGTGCGCGGCACTGCCATAGCCTTTGTGGCCCTCGAACCCGTACTCGGGATACTCCTTGGCAAGCGCCACCATGAGCTCATCCCGATACACCTTCGCCACCACCGAAGCCGCGGCGACCGAGACGCAGTCACGGTCTGCCTTCTCTCTGGTCACAACCCGAAGAGGGTGTGGCAGATGTTTGGTGACATAGTCAACACTTCCATCCAAGAGCAAGACCGAATGACCAATGGCGACCCCCTGGGCTGCCAAGGACAAGAGCCCCCGCACGACCGCTATTCCCAGAGCGTTGTTAATTCCCTCGGCATCAACCTCAGCTGCACTGGCTTCTCCTAGGGCATGGTGCGGGAAGACCTCGCGAACCGCTTGCGCAACAGGACCGCGCCGCTTCTCGGTAATGGCTTTGGAGTCATAGAGGCCCTCGGGCCAACTCTCGATGCTCGAATCCCAGACCACAAGACCAGCAACAACCGGACCAGCGAGGGGCCCTCGACCCACCTCGTCGCAGCCGATGACGCTGGTGGCACCCTGGGCCACCAGCTTCGCTTCGAACTCGAGCGTGGGCTCTACTCGACTGGCCGTGAGGGGTCCCTCGATTCGATACCCACAAAGGTTTCCGGGTAGTTGCCAAGCCACTGCCAGCGCTCAGACGGCCACGAAATCACAAACGCGCGCCCAACCACATTGTCCACCGGAACAAACCCGCCACCTGGCTTATCGGTGTTGCGCCTGGAATCCGCTGAGTTATAGCGGTTGTCACCCATCACCCACAGGGATCCCTCGGGCACGGTGACGCTGAAATCGTCGCTGCTCACCTTGTTGACGCCCTCTGGCAGAGACAGATAGGGCTCGGAGAGCGGGACACCGTTGACGGTCATGGCGCCCAGTTCATCGCAGCACTCCACGGTGTCACCCGGCAGACCAATGACGCGCTTGACCAGGTGCTCGTTGTCGTTGGGGCTCGAGAGCCCCACAATCATCGAGAGCCCATTGAGCACACGCGAGAGCGGGTCGTTTTCACTGACGCCCACCTGCAACGACAGCCACCCACCCGGGTCAACAAAGACCACCACGTCGCCGCGCTCCACGGGAAACACTCGAGGGGTCAGCTGGCTCACGATGATGCGATCATCGCGCGCGAGCGTCGACTCCATAGATTCGGTGGGGATATAGAACGAGCGAATCAGGAAGGTCTTGATCAGAAACGACACCAGCAGTGCCGCAATGACGATGAAGACGAGGTCCCGCAACAGCAGAAGCAGGGTTTTGGACAATGACCGCTCTGATCTCATCCGAGCCACCGGGCATTCAGTGCACGCGCCACGATGCCCCCACTTCCTTCACTGTGTTCCTGCCAGTGTGGCAGGACTCTCCTGAAGCGAGGCTTAGGAGTCGCGCTTTTCGCGAATCTTCGCCTTCTTGCCGCGAAGTGAGCGCAAGTAGTAGAGCTTGGCACGACGAACATCACCACGAGAGACAACCTCGATGTGGTCAATCACGGGAGAGTGCAGTGGGAACGTGCGCTCCACACCAACCTGGAAGCTGATCTTGCGCACGGTGAAGGTTTCTTTGACACCGTGACCGGTGCGACCAATCACAACACCCTGGAATACCTGAATACGAGAGCGGGTGCCTTCCACGATGTTCACGTGAACTTTGACGCTGTCGCCAGAACGGAAGTCTGGGATGTCACTGCGGAGGCTTGCTGCATCGACGAAATCTAGGGTTTGCATGTCTGAATCACTCTCTGCGCCGCCACAGGTCGCTCGCACTAAGGAATAAAGCTGTCTATGCCCCCGCCTGATGGCGGTGTGCTACTCCCCTGTGGCAGAGGCGCACTGTGGCACAAGGGCTAAGTCTGCCACAAAATGTGGCGACTGGCTATTTCCCCTACTAGGCTCGAGGCACCCCTATCGGGGTGAACTACAGATTGTGAGACCACCATGGACACCTCCCACGAAGTCCTGAACCTAAGAACCACCCCTATTCAGCAGCGCAGCAGTGACCGCATGCAGAGCCTATTGGACGCCGCAGCCAGCCTCATTGACGACGAAGGCATTGACGGGGTCACAACCACAGCTGTTGCTTACCGCAGCCGCTCCTCCGTGGGCGTGTTGTATCGATACTTCCCGAACGTCGACAGCCTGCTGAAGGCCCTCGCACAGCGCAACATGCAGCGATACATGGACAGTGTTCAGGAGGGTGCGGACCGAGCAGGTGCAGCACCCTGGTCTGCATGGGACAACACCCTTGCCTCCTACGTACAGATGTACCGCCACGAGCCAGGCTTCCGCCACCTCGGCTTCGGTGACATCATCACCGAGCGTTATCTTGACGAGGAACCCACCAACAGCACTGTGATTGCTCGAATTTTTGCCCAGATGCTCTCCGAGGAGCACAACGTCCCGGTCAACGACACGATGCTCTTTCACTTGGATGTGGCCATCGCCATGGGTGTTGCCATTGTGCACCGAGCGTTTCTCTATGACCCCCAGGGCGACGAGAGGTTCATCGAAAAAGCCAGGACGATGGTCGGCACCTACCTTCGGGCCGAGCTTCCCTTGACCTCCTAGTGATCCCTCGTCATTCCGAGGCCCGCATCGAAGAGATGCGGCCCGTCGGCGCATTTGTGGGCTCCGTCCTCAGCGCTCTGCAGAGTGCCGCCAAGCCGGGGGTGTCGCTTCTCGAGCTCGATGCCCTCGCCCACGACATGATTCGCCAGGTTGGCGCCACCAGTTGCTATATCGACTACCACCCCTCCTTTGGCGGCTCGCCCTTTGGGAAGGTGCTCTGCACTTCGGTCAATGACGCAGCCCTCCACGGGCTGCCGTATGACTACAGCCTCCAGGGCGGCGACCTTCTGTCCCTGGATTTCGCGGTGAACCTGGGCGGCTGGGTGGCCGATTCGGCACTCAGTCTGGTGGTGGGCTCCCCCAGCAACCCCGAGGATCAGCGACTGATTGAGGTCTGCGAAGAAGCGCTGAAGGCCGGCATCAACGCAGCGGTGGCCGGTAACCGCCTGGGCGATATCTCCCACGCTATTGGCACGGTGGCGAAAGCTCACGGCTTTGCAGTCAACACCGACTTTGGGGGCCACGGGGTGGGTCGCACCATGCACGAGGACCCCTCTATCCGCAACGATGGGACGCCGGGCCAGGGACCAAAACTCAAGCCTGGAATGGTCTTTGCCATCGAACCATGGCTCATGCACACCACTAGTGAGATCTACACCGATGACGACGGGTGGACACTGCGCAGCGCCGATGGCTCGCGTGCAGCACACGTGGAACACACGGTCGTGGTCACGAAGAACGGCCCGCTAGTGCTGACCGCTCGTTAGTCGGGCAGTAAATCTGGTCGCATACGCTTCGTGCGGGCAACCGACTGCTCGTGGCGCCACTGGCGAATCTGCTCATGGTGCCCAGAGAGCAGAACTTCTGGGACCTCGAGTTCCCGCCACGTCCGGGGCTTTGTGTAGGAGGGGTATTCAACGAGACCCTCTTCATGGCTCTCTTCAGTCAAGGACTCTGGGTTCCCAATAACTCCTGGAACTAAGCGCAGTGTCGCCTCGAGCATGGCGACCACGGCGACTTCACCGCCGTTGAGGACATAATCACCAAGGCTTAGCTCCAGAACGGTATGGGAGCTGCTGTAGTGCTCGATGACCCTCTGATCGATGCCCTCGTAGCGTCCACACGCAAAGACCAGGTGTTCCCCCTGCGCGAGCTCTTTGGCCTTCGCCTGCGTGAACACTCTGCCCGCAGGGCTCGGAACGACGAGCACTGAATCCTTGGTGAGTAGGCGATCCAGCATGACGCCCCAGGGCTCTGGTGACATCACCATCCCGGCTCCACCGCCGTAGGGGGTGTCATCAACGCTGCGGTGTGGATCACTGGTCGCATCGCGCAAATCGTGCACAGAAATATCGATCAGGTTCTTATCCAGCGCCTTACCGATCAGTGACACATCTAAGACATCAAAGAACGCGGGGAAGATGGTGACGATGTCAATCTTCACGAGGCACTCTCTTCCTCGAGGCTCTCGAAGAGGCCCCCTGGCGGCGTAATCTCCACCACCCCTGCGTCACTGTCAACACGCGGCACAAAAGCCTTCACAAAAGGCAACAACACCTCGGAGTCGCCAGTATCGATCACGAGTAAATCCTGAGCGGGGAAGTGCTCCACTCGAACCACGACGCCCACCTGCGCGCCATCGCGCATAACGCGCAACCCGACTAGTTGGTGGTCAAACCAGGCGTCGTCCTCGGTGGGGCGAACCTCAGGATCATGCTCCACCCACAAAATTGCCTTGACCAAGGTTTCAGCGGCGGTGCGGTCTTCCACACCCTCAAAAAACGCGACGGGGCTGCTGTTGACTTCACGAACACTCGTCAAAGTCAGTGTTTGCCCAAACCAGGGAGATTCGGTCGGAACCTGAAGAGTGAACCTCGCACCTGGTGTGAACCGAAGTTCGGGATCATCCGTATACAGCTCGAGGCGCAGACCGCCCTTGAGACCGTGGGCCTTGACCAGGCGTGCAACGCGCAGTTCAACCCGCTGCGGGCGCGGTGCAGTGGACGAGGCGTCCGGAGACATCAGGAGTCGGTGTCGACGACGTCAACCCGCACTCGCCGACCATCAGCAAGAGCATTGACCACAGTGCGAAGCGCCTTGGCGGTGCGACCAGAACGGCCAATCACACGCCCCAGGTCTTCTGGGTGAACGCGGACCTCGAGGAGTTCACCCCGAGGGGTGTCCACGAGCGTGACACTGACCTCGTCCGGGTGATCAACAATCTCCCGGACGAGGTGATTCAGTGCACGATCAAGCATTACTACTCAGCCGGCTTTGTCTCGGCGTCGTCGGCTGGAGCCTCTTCAGCTGCAGGAACCTCTTCAGCAGGCGCCTCAGCAGCTGCTTCCTCGGCAACAGGTGCCTCGGCGGGAGCTTCTTCGGCAGGAGCTTCTTGAGCAGGAGCTTCGTCAGCAACGGGTGCTTCTTCGGCTGCTGGAGCCTCTTCAGCTACTGCGTCTTCTGCGGGCGCCTCAGCGGCTGCTTCCTCAGCAGCAGGTGCCTCGGCTACCGGAGTCTCTGCGGCGGCCTCGTCTGCGACGGGAGCGTCAACAACGACGTCCTCAGCGGGAGCGGCGGCCTCGACGGGAGCTGCCACGGGGGCTTCCTCAACGGGAGCCTTGACCACCTTGGGGCGAAGGACTGGCTTCTTCTTGCTGTCAGCCTTGAATTCTGGTTTGGGCTCGGCGATCTGAACAGTGTTCTTGGCGCCCTTTTCACCCTTGAAGGTGCCCCAGTCGCCGGTGAGCTTCAGGAGCGCGCGAACCTGCTCGGTGGGCTGAGCGCCGACACCGAGCCAGTATTGAGCGCGGTCAGAGCTGACCTCGATGACCGAGGGGTTCTCGGTGGGGTGATACTTGCCAATTTCTTCAATGACGCGTCCATCGCGCTTGGTGCGCGAGTCGGCAACGACGATGCGGTAGTAGGGGGCACGGATTTTTCCCATGCGCTTCAAACGAATTTTTACAGCCACGTTTCTCCAGTTAGATAAGTCGTAAACAACCGACGATTACGTGGGGGCACAATCGTCTGGACGTCTTGGTGGGGAGTCCCACGCCTGATAGAGGGTCGGGCGGGAGTGCTCCAGCGCCCTATTCTGTCAGATTTTTTGCAATCCTGGGCACACGAGACCTCTTCGCCCGCTTAGTCCTCGCTAGGCGGCGCACTCAGGCCAAAACTCGAGCCCTGACCAGTGCCTCCACTCGGTCGGCCCAGGGCCTCGGCGGCCCGCTTGGCGGGGTTGCCTGAGCGCGGCGCCACCTTCTTCTTTGGCTTTTTTTTGCCCTTGCCCCCGCCGCCTGCGATTGGCCCCATACCGGGGATCTGGGGAACGCCGCCCTTGGCAACGGTCTTCATCATCTTCGCTGCTTGCTCGAAGCGTGTGACCAGCTGGTTGACATCCGTCACGGTCATGCCGGAGCCCTTGGCGATGCGCATGCGCCGTGATCCATTCAATAGCTTGGGGTTTATCCGCTCCGCGCGAGTCATCGACTGGATGATGGCCTCGGTGCGACCGAGATCCTTCTCATCGATGTTGTCGATCTGCTCCTGCATGCCCCGCGCTCCAGGCAGCATGCCGAGCATTGAGCCGAGCGAGCCCATCTTTTTGATCTGCTGAAGCTGCCCCAAGAAATCATCGAGGGTGAAAGTTTCGGATAGAAACTTTTCCTCGAGCTCCTTCGTTTGTTCTTCATCAAACGTCTTCTGCGCTGTTTCAATGAGCGAGAGGATGTCACCAAGGTCAAGAATTCGACTCGCCATACGGTCCGGGTGGAAAACCTCGAAGTCATCGAGTTTTTCACCGGTGGAGGCAAACAAGATCGGCCGGCCAGTCACACCGGTGACACTCAGTGCCGCACCTCCCTTGGCATCACCATCAAGTTTGGTCAGCACAACTCCGGTGAAATCAACGCCCTTCGAGAAAGCCTCGGCCGTGTTCACCGCGTCTTGACCGATCATCGAGTCAATAACGAAGAGCACCTCATCCGGGGAGGTGACCTTTCGAATCTTCGCGGCCTGATCCATCATCTCTGCATCCACACCGAGGCGACCTGCGGTGTCGATGATCACCACATCGTGGTTCTTATCCGTGGCATAGGCAACACCGGCCTTCGCCACGGCGACGGGGTCGCCAACACCATCACCCGGTTCTGGGGCAAAAAAAGCCACGCCAGCCTGTTCAGCCATGACACCCAATTGCTTCACAGCACCAGGGCGCTGCAGGTCACAGGCGACCAAGACCGGTGTGTGACCCTCGGCGCGCAACCATTTGGAGAGCTTTCCGGCCAGTGTCGTCTTGCCGGAGCCCTGCAAACCCGCCAACATGATGACCGTCGGGGGCTTTTTCGCGAAACTGAGAGAGCGGGTCTCTCCACCAAGAATCGCAACAAGTTCTTCGTTGACAATGGAAACCACCTGTTGAGCAGGATTGAGCGCCTTGTTCACATCGTCGGAGAGCGCGCGCTCCCGCACTTTCTGGGTGAAGGACTTGACCACCTCGAGTGCGACATCGGATTCCAGTAGTGCGCGTCGAATATCGCGCACCGTTCCATCAACATCTGCAGGGGAGAGCTTGCCTTTTTGACGAAGAGACTTGAACGTCTCAATCAACCTCTCGGAGAGGGAACTAAAGGCCGCCATGGAGCACAAGACTACTCGAGAAAGCCGGGGCGCCCAGTTAGGGGCTGGGACCTTCTAAGCTTGGACTATGCCACTCTTTAGCTTCGCATCCCACCACCCCGCAGTTGCCGATGACGCCTTCATCGCGCCAAACGCAACACTCGTTGGACAGGTGAGCGTTCGCGCCAGAGCCGTGGTGATGTTTGGCGCAGTACTGAGGGCTGATCGAGCTGAGATCACCCTCGGCGAGGGATCGAACGTCCAAGACAACGCCGTTATTCACGGCGACCTAGGTATTCCGGCCCTGGTGGGACGCGACGTGAGCATTGGCCACGGCGCCATCGTCCATGGGGCAACGGTGGGTGATTCGTGCCTCATTGGCATGAATGCCACTGTGCTGAACGGCGCCGTTATTGGCGAGGGTTCACTGATTGCGGCAGGGACCGTAATCCTGGAGGGAACCGTCATCCCCCCACACAGCCTTGTTGCCGGAGTTCCCGGAAAAATCAGGCGTGAGACCACACCAGAAGAGCGAGAACACATCGCCGCCAACGCTGCGACCTATCGCGAGCTGGCTTCGGCCTATCGGGCCGAGCTCTAACTGGTGAGGGCTTTAGCAAACTGAGCCGGAGAGAAACCGGTCATATCGCCCACTGATTCGCCCTGACCCAGAAGCTTGATGGGTAAACCGGTGAGTTCCTGAACCCGCATCACAAAGCCCGCCTTGGCACTGCCATCGAGTTTGGTGAGCACCAAGCCGGTGACGCCGGCGTGCTCGAGGAACGCTTCAGCCTGCACCACACCGTTTTGGCCAGTAGTCGCATCGAGAACTAACAGCACTTCCGAGACCGGAGCCACTTTCTCGATCACCCGGCGAATTTTGCCGAGCTCATCCATGAGCCCAGCCTTCGTGTGAAGGCGGCCGGCTGTGTCAACCACAACAATCTCAATGCCCTCGGCAATCGCTCGCTCCACGGCCTGGTAGGCCACAGAGGCTGGGTCTTGGCCCTCGCGCTCGGGCGTCACAATGGCCACTCCGGCCCGATCAGCCCAAGTGGTCAACTGTTCCACCGCGGCCGCTCGGAACGTGTCGGCAGCAGCGATCACAACAGAGCGGCCAGCGTTAGCGAGGAACTTGGCAAACTTGCCAATCGTCGTGGTCTTCCCGACTCCATTCACGCCGACGACCAACACCACAGCTGGGCGCTCGGTCAGTCGCAGCGTCGGGTCATAGCGCGCGAGCTTCTCTTCCACGGCGTCCCGAAGGATGTCGATGGCATCATCGGCTTTGGTCGTGCCAATGCGTTCGACCTCGCTCCGAACCGTAGCGACGAGTTCCTCAGAGAGATCCAGGCCGAAATCCGCACCAATCAAAGCATCTTCCAGGGTCTGCCAGGTGTTCTCATCAATCCGAGCGTCCTCGGCGACGGCGCTCTTGGTGGCACGAGTGGTTGCCTTGGGAGTGGCCTTGCGGGTGAGCTTGGGGGTGAGCTTGGGGGTGGATTTACGAGTGACCTTGGCGGTCACCTCGGGGGTTGCCTCCGGGCTTTCCTCAGGAGTTGCCTCGGGGGCGGCCTTGGCGCCGCCGCCAAAGATTTTGCGCAGCGACCACGAGCCTTTACCCCATGCCATGAGGCAAGCCTAGCTAGGGCAGGAAAGATTTAGTCGTTGTCAGAGGGCACAAAACCGATAACGGGCAGGGTTTCCGAGGATTCCGCGTCGGCCTGATCAACAAGGCTGAGAATT
Organism: Pontimonas sp.; assembly: GCA_044341675.1. Taxonomy (GTDB): domain Bacteria; phylum Actinomycetota; class Actinomycetes; order Actinomycetales; family Microbacteriaceae; genus Pontimonas. The sequence continues at coordinate 2,360 of JBIIRH010000026.1, read as the reverse complement.
TCGGTGACGACGATGCCTGTGCTTATCACTCCGGCAAGCGCAATCAGCGCCCATCCCGCCTGTTGTTTTCTGACCACCATCACACACTACTCCGGGCTGGAACCAGCGAAAAACTAGGACGCAACAGCCTCAGAGTCCTTAATGCGCTGGCCCACAACAGCACTGACCCCGTCCTTGCGCATCGAGACTCCATAGAGCGCATCAGCGATCTCCATGGTGCGCTTCTGGTGAGTAATGACGATGAGTTGAGAATCTTGACGCAGAGACTCAATGACGCTCAACAGGCGGCCAAGGTTCGCGTCATCCAGTGCCGCCTCGACCTCGTCGAGGATATAGAACGGGCTAGGCCGGGCCTTGAATATTGCGATCAACAGTGCCACAGCGGCCAGTGATCGCTCACCACCCGAGAGCAGCGACAACCGCTCAATCTTCTTGCCCGCTGGCCGGACGCTCACCTCAATACCGGTGAGCAAAAGATCATCGGGTTGGGTGAGGGTCAAGGACCCCTGACCACCCGGGAACAGTATGGGGAACACTTCGTCGAATGCCCTCTGAGTGTCAGCAAAGGCCTCAGCAAAAATCGTCTGCATGGTGTCATCCAGCTCAGCCATGATGGCCTCAAGATCCGCCCGGGTCTTCTTCAAGTCAGCGAGCTGCTCGGTCAAGAAGATGTGTCGGGCCTCAAGAGCTTGGAACTCCTCGAGTGCCAGAGGGTTCACCCGTCCGAGCTGGTCGAGCTTGCGTCTGGCCTTCTGAAGCCTGGCCTCTTGCTGGCTGCGATCAAAGGGCTTCGGTTCACCGCCATCCTCGGTGTCTGGGGGAACGGGGAGGTGTGGCGCATAGTCCTCGAGAAGTGTCTCCTCGGTGAGCCCAAGCTCTTCCTGGACCCGCTCTAACAGAGTGGTGCGCTGCAACTTCTTTTCATAAATCTGCATCTCAATCGAGTGCACCGAATCGGTAATGGAGCCAAGGCGCTCCCGAAGGGTGTTCTCTTGGGTGCGCAACTGAGTCAACTCTCCCTGCATGGAGTGACGCTTGGCCTCCGCTGCCACGAGTGCTGCGGAGGATTCTTCGGCGGCAGCGAGTGCCTGAGCCATGACCCCTGGCAGGACTGCCAACACCGAGGTCGCGCGCGCCGCGCGCTCCAGGCGCTCTTGGTGCTTGGCCAGTTCGCGCTTGGCAGCGGCTTCTTCATCAGCCATGCGGCCACGCAAGCTCGCGACGACGTCCTGCGCACTGCGAGCACGCTCTCTCGAGGCTTCCAGAGCAATGCGAGCTTCAAGCTCGTCGGCAGTGGCCTTCTCTAAGGAGACAAGAAGCGCGCTGCGCGCAGACTCGTCAACGGAAGGCCTGGGGGCTGCGCTGAAGGAGGTGCGCTGCTCTTCGGCAACCACGAGAGCTTCGCGAGCGCTCTGGACCTGCTCTTCGGCCTCGGTGGCAGCAGTGACAAGTCGTGCAACCTCGGCGTCGGCTGCTTCGAGTGCTGCGCGCCCCCTGGATAGCTGTTGGCCAAATTCAGCGCGCTTGGCATCCGCCTGGCGCACATCAGCAAGAGCGGTTTTGACCTCTTCGGCCCGCACTGCCTTGGCTTCGCTGGCCTGCTCCGCCTCAAAGCGCGTGCGCTCCAGGGTGGTCGACAGGGCAGTCAGAGCAGTATCAGCGGTGTCCCGCTCGGCGGCTAGTTCCAAACGGCTGCGCGACTCACCACTACCGGTGCGAACAACGCCGTCGGTGAAAACATCACCGGCGATGGTGACAATCGTCACTCCCCTGGCGATGGCGCCCTTCGTTCCCCAGACTTTCTTGAGGGCAGCAAGGTCCTTGGCGATATATGTCTTCGACAGCAGCGCAAGGACTCCAGAGGGTCCGCGCACCACATCGGTTGCCCGGGAAAGGCCAGCAATCTCCTCGCCGATGGTGTCTTCATCATCGGCGATGACAAGTTCCACACGACCCTTGTCCGAACCAGAGCGCTGATCCACCAGGCGCAGTGCACTCTGGCGCTCATTGACCAACACAGCATCGGCAAGGGATCCAAGTGCACGAGCAATAGCAGTTTCATAGCCGGCATCTACTCGCAGCGCATCAGCAACGCTGCCGGTCACACCGGGTGCACCGGCGATGTCGGGGTCAGCGCCCTCGGTGCGAAGAGCGAGTGTCAGAGCGGAGACCTTGGCCGCCAGCGCTTCGCGCTCGCGCTCTTGCTGGTGGAGGAGATTTCTGGTCTCCGCTTCGCTGGCGTCAGCCAGCGCTAAGCGCTCCTCGGCTTCGGCGAGAGCCTTTTCATAAGCTTCGGTGACCACGTCGGGGGCAACCGTGTCTGTGCCCTGGAGGGCCCGCAGAGACTCTTCGGCTTGCGC
>JBIIRH010000061.1:0-4168 GCA_044341675.1 Pontimonas sp. | reverse complement strand
GTCGCCACCGCTTGGTGCTCTCCCCAGAAGAGGAATACGCGCTGAAGGCTCGTAACGAGCTCTAATTCACGCGTGTCATCGCGGTGCGGGTCGGGAGAATTCCCGGCCCGCACTGTCCTTTACCCAGCACCCCCATTCAGAAAGTAGCCCGTGACCCACGTCGGTGCGCTTGATCTTTTCCGCATAGGAGTAGGCCCCTCCTCGTCTCACACGGTGGGACCGATGAGGGCCGCCCTCGCCTTCGCTCTCGAGGTCGACTCACTAGAGCTTGCCCCCGAGGTCACCGGAATTCATATCAGCTTGTATGGCTCGCTCGGCGCCACCGGCGCCGGGCACGGAACCACCAATGCGCTTGTGCGAGGTCTCGCCGGCGATCACCCAGAATCATGTTATCCAGAGGTCCTCGGCATCGCCTTTGACGAGGCGGTGTCCTCCGGCGAACTGTCATTCCTGGGCCACTCCATCGCTTTTTCTCTGGGCGACATTTCTTTTCATCCCCTCACGATGCTGCCTAAGCACTCCAATGGCATGAAGTTCCAGGCTCTGGGGAGCGCAGGGGAAACCCTCCTCGAGAGCGTCTACTACTCCGTGGGCGGTGGCTTCATCGAGGGCGAGGCAGACTCTGGTGAACCAGATGAGGCCCAAGAGGTTCCCTTTGATTTCCGCAGTGCAGTGGAGCTCCTGGAGCACGTCCACACCAGCGGGCTCAGCATTGCTCAACTGACTATGGCCAACGATTCCGCAATCCACGGCGAGGCCGTGGTCAAGCAGAAGCTTCGTTCCGTGTGGGAGACGATGCGCGGCTGCATTGAACGGGGCCTTGCCACAGAGGGCGTTTTGCCAGGCCCGCTGACCGTGAAGCGACGTGCTCACTCCATGGCAGCCTCGCTTGCCGAGGCTGATGACCAGAGCGACCTCTCCGCGCAGTGGCTTCAGGCCTACGCGATCGCCGTGAACGAAGAAAACGCCAATGGTGGCCGGGTCGTGACGGCTCCGACCAACGGGGCTGCCGGGATTATCCCTGCCGTGGCGTATTGGGCCCAAGCATTCAAGAACATCTCCGATGAGGACATCATCACCGTCTTTCTCCCCACAGCCGCCGCGATTGGCAGCCTCTATAAGAGAAACGCGAGCATTTCGGGTGCTGAGGCAGGCTGCCAGGGTGAGGTTGGTTCCGCGTGCTCTATGGCGGCTGCGGGCCTCACCGCACTGCTGGGAGGAACGCCGGAGCAGATCGAGAACGCCGCAGAGATTGCCATGGAGCACAACCTCGGCCTCACCTGCGACCCCGTCGGTGGGTTTGTTCAAATGCCCTGCATTGAACGAAACGCAATCGCCGCCGGCACGGCCGTTGCGGCGACAAGGCTTGCGCTCTTGGGCGATGGGGCCCACAAGATCAGCCTCGACACCGTCATTGAAACGATGAGGCAAACCGGCATTGATATGTCCCACAAATACAAGGAGACCTCAATGGGTGGGCTCGCTGTCAACGTGGTGGAGTGCTAGCCCTACTTTTACTGCATGGTGGCGAGTGAGGGATTCGAACCCCCGAAGGCTGAGCCGGCTGATTTACAGTCAGATCCCTTTGGCCGCTTGGGTAACTCGCCATGCGCTCCCGACCGGTGTATTCACCAATCGGGTGCGCGGGAACCAGGATATCGGTATTTAGGCCGGGGAGAAACCAGAGACAAGTGACCACAGAGCACATTCTGGCTACCATGGGGGAATGGCTGATTCCTCGTTTGACATCGTAAGCAAGGTCGACCCTATGGAGCTCGACAACGCCATGAACCAGGCAGAAAAAGAGCTCACCCAGCGCTACGACTTCAAAGGCGTGGACGCCAGCCTGACCAAGTCAGGCGCGGCGATCCTGATGCAGGCCAATTCAGAAGAGCGCGTCAAGGCGGTGCTGGATGTTCTTCAATCCAAGCTCGTGAAGCGCGGGATTTCCTTGAAAAGCCTCGAGACCAGCGAGCCCGTCTTGAGCGGCAAGATCTACAAAATCACCGGGTCCATGAAAGAGGGCATCTCCAGTGAGAACGCCAAGAAAGTCACCGCGCTGATTCGTAATGAGGGTCCCAAGACCGTCAAGACTCAGATTCAAGGCGACGAGGTCCGGGTGACCTCGAAGAGCCGCGATGACCTACAGGCCGTGATCGCCCTGATTAAGGGCGCAGATCTGGACTTTGACGCCCAATTCGTGAACTACCGCTGAGGTTCAGTGCGTGCCGGCTCGAGCAATCTCGAGCATCTCGTCGCGAGGGACGACCTTGAGGCGCTCGCGACCGCGAGCGGCTCCGAGCTCAAGCTCTTTTTCATCGAGTCGATGCCAGCCTTCGAGGTTGGTGTAAGAAATACCCCGTGAGTCCAGCAGTTCGATGACACTGGCCTCATCCGGCGACTCGGGCGACCACCATGAGGCCTGGTCTTTGACCAGGTGCTTGACGGTCTCCATCGCATCGCTCTTGGTGTGACCGATGAGGCCAACAGGGCCTCTCTTGATCCAGCCGGTGGCATACACACCAGGGACGATCCGGTTGTTGTCATCCATCACTTGACCTTCGTGGTTTGGGATAACCCCACGGCGCTCATCAAAGGGAATACCGGGAAGTTCACTACCGAAATACCCGACCGCGCGATAGACCGCTTGAACAGCAATCTCGCGGATCTCTCCTGTGCCCTTCACGCCACCGGACCCGTCGGGTTCGGTGCGCTCATATCTAAAGCCGCTGACGTGACTATCGCCCAGCACCTCGATCGGTGAGGCATAGAAGTGCAAGTGCAGGCGCCTCGACGCGGCGCCCACTTCGCGCTCGCGCCACTGAGAGAAAACCTTGTTGATCACGAAGATCTGTTTGTTGGACTCGATAGCCCGCTCTGAAGCCTCATCGAGGACGAAGTCCTCGTCGTGAATGATCATGTCAACATCGCGCATTTCACCCAGTTCGCGAAGCTCGAGGGGGGTGAACTTCACCTGCATGGGGCCCCTGCGACCAAAGACGTGAACGTCGGTGACCGGGGACGCCTTTAGGCCCTCATAGACGTTGTCCGGAACCTCGGTGGGCAACAAATCTTCTGGGTGCTTCGCAAGCATCCTCGCTACGTCGAGAGCCACGTTGCCGTTGCCGATGACCGCAACGGATTGCGCGTCCAGCGGCCACGAGCGGGGGACATCGGGGTGCCCGTCATACCAGCTGACGAAATCAGCAGCGCCATAGCTGCCCTCAAGGTCAACGCCCGGGATATCCAGAGTGTGATCACGGATTGCACCCGTGGAGAAGATCACGGTGTTGTAGTGCTTTTTCAGATCATCCAGGGTGATGTCGGTGCCGTAGTTCACATTGCCAAAGAGGCGTATTTGTCCGGTATCGAGGACTTCACGGAGCGCTGTGATGATGCCCTTGATCCGGGGGTGGTCGGGGGCAACGCCGTAGCGAACGAGGCCATAGGGCGCTGGCAAGCGCTCAAAAAGGTCGATGGAGACATCAAAGGAGCGCTCGTGCTTGAGCAGCATGTCTGCTGCATAGATGCCAGCCGGACCGGCACCCACGATTGCGAGGCGCAACTTAGACATAGAAGAACTCACCTATTTCCTAAAAGACCAGGAGGCCACTCTAATTCAGTTAGTGCGATCCACGACGGTATGGGCAAAGCGAATGAGGCCCTGGCGCACCAGGTCATCGGGTGCTACGGAGAGCTCAGCGATGGCCTCATCAGCCATTGCTCGTGCTGTGTCCATGGTCCGCTTGGTGACCGAGTGCTCCCGGAGCATGCGAATCGACTCTTGGAACTCTTCCTCGTCTGCCTCTCCCGATGTTCCACGCGCGAGGCGCTCGAGCAGCGCAGCAGCCTCAGGGTCTGAGGCTGCCTGTTCCTGCAAATAGAGCATGGGCAGAGTGGTAACACCCCTGCGCACATCGGTCCCCGGGGGCTTTCCGGTTCCGGAACCACGTGCGCTCAAATCGATGACGTCATCAACCAGTTGGAAAGCAACGCCGATTTTCTCGCCAAATCGGCGAACCGGTGCGACCAACTCTTCTGGCCCACCGGACATGCGCAATCCAAACTCGGCGGCCAAAGCAATCAGTGAACCGGTTTTGTCCGAGAGCACCCCCAAGTAGTGGGCGATCGGCTCAGCACCTGGCTTAGGGCCCACAGTCTCACGCAT
>JBIIRH010000025.1:0-13525 GCA_044341675.1 Pontimonas sp. | reverse complement strand
TCCATCAAACGCCAGCGCGTGTAGTCATCAATGTCAAACGGTGAACTTACCGCTCCACACCGTACCTCACGCGCTCCAAGGTCCACCGTAACGGCAGCACCCGGGTGTGCCTCAATCTCTTTCCACAAGGCCTCAACGACGCTCTCGGGAACAATCGCCGTGACAAGGCCCTGCTTGCCGGAGTTCGAGCGGAAGATGTCACCAAATCGGGAAGAGATAACAGCACCAAAACCGTAGTCGCGGAGCGCCCAGACTGCGTGCTCACGCGAGGAGCCGGTTCCAAAGTCCGGTCCGGCAACCAAAACACGGCCGTGAACATAGGGTTCCTGGTTCAGGATGAAGTCAGGATCTTGACGCCACTGATAAAACAGCGCGTCGTCGTAACCGGTCTTGGTCACGCGCTTCAAGAAATTGGCGGGAATGATTTGGTCGGTATCAACGTTGGATCGCCGCAGGGGAACGCCGACGCCCTCGACCACAGAAACTTTGTCCACTAGACGCTCACGCTCCTCTGGTCTGCAGGAAGATCAGCGGGGCTTGAGAGGGTCCCTCGAATAGCGGTGGCAGCAGCCACCACCGGGGACACTAGGTGGGTTCTTGCTCCCTTGCCCTGACGGCCCTCAAAGTTCCTATTCGATGTGGACGCAGCGCGCTCCCCGGGAGCGAGCTGGTCGGGGTTCATACCCAAACACATGGAGCATCCAGCAAAACGCCACTCGCCACCAAACTCTTCAACAATCTTGTCGATGCCCTCGGCTTCGGCCTCGAGCCGAACACGCGCGGAACCTGGAACAACCATCAGGCGGACATGATCCGCCTTCTTCTGGCCCTTGATGATGGAGGCAAACGTGCGCAGATCATCTAGACGCGAGTTGGTGCAGGAGCCCATGAAGACCGTGTCAACGCGGATGTCTTTCATCCGGGTCCCAGGAGTCAAGTCCATGTATTCGAGTGCCCGCAGGGCCGCTGCCTTGTCGTTGGGGTCAGACATGGACTCTGGGTCTGGCACGACATCACCCAGTGGAACACCTTGCCCAGGGTTGGTGCCCCAGGTCACAAAGGGCTCAAGCTCGTTGGCATCAAGGAAAACTTCAGCATCGAAGACCGCACCCTCGTCCGTGTGGAGGGTCTTCCAATACTCCATTGCCGCGTCCCAGTCGTCGCCTTCTGGCGCGTGAGCGCGGCCTTTCAAGTAGGCAAACGTGGTCTCATCGGGTGCCACCATGCCAGCGCGGGCTCCGGCCTCAATGGACATGTTGCAGATTGTCATGCGGCCATCCATCGACAGCGAACGAATAGCGCTCCCGCGATACTCGAGGACATAACCCTGACCGCCACCGGTGCCAATCTTGGCAATGATGGCCAAAATGATGTCTTTGGCCGTGACGCCCGGGCGAAGCTCGCCCTCCACGTTGATCGCCATGGTCTTAAACGGCGTCAAGGGCAGGGTTTGGGTAGCGAGCACGTGCTCGACCTCGCTTGTGCCAATACCAAACGCCATGGCGCCAAAGGCGCCGTGGGTCGAGGTGTGAGAATCGCCACACACCACGGTGATGCCTGGCATAGTCAACCCGAGCTGTGGCCCCACCACGTGAACGATGCCCTGCTCAACATCGCCGAGAGAGTGCAGACGGATGCCAAATTCTTTGGCGTTCGCCCGCAGAGTTTCAATTTGAATCCGACTTGTCGGTTCAGCAATCGGCTTATCGATATCGATAGTCGGGGTGTTGTGGTCCTCGGTAGCAATGGTGAGATCGGGCCTGCGCACCGGGCGTCCCGCCACTCGCAAGCCATCAAAGGCTTGCGGGCTTGTCACCTCGTGGACGAGGTGAAGATCCACATAAATGAGGTCCGGCTCGCCGTTCTCACCCTTGGCAACAAGGTGGTCGGCCCACACCTTCTCTGCCAGAGTGCGGGGGGCGCTCGGTGTCATCGTGATATCTCCTGGAAAATCTGGATAGTGAGGCGGACAATTTCAGAACGCGCTCCGGTGAGTCCTAGGACAAGAAAAGCCCGCCTACACGCTGAAGGAGGCTTAGCCTGTGCCAGCTCCTAGGGTAACACCGAGGCGGACTTAGTGACCCTTCGTCACTGCGTCCTGGGGCGCGCTGCGCAGCTTCCACACACTGGCAACAACAGCGATAGCCATCGCCACCACGATGACGATCAACGACTCCCAGGTGCCAATATCTGGCGCCCAGGCAACGTGCTCGCCGCCGTTGATGAAGGGCAGCTCGTTTTCGTGCAGGGCGTGAAGCACCAGCTTCACGCCGATGAAGGTCAGGATGAACGCGATACCCAGGTGTAAATAGGCGAGCTTGTCGACTAGGTGCCCCAAGAGGAAATACAGCTGACGCAAACCCATCAAAGCGAACACGTTAGCCGTGAACACAATGAAGGGGCTTTTGGTAATGCCATAAATGGCAGGAATCGAATCAACGGCGAAGATGACGTCCGCTGTTCCGATGGCGATAAACACCACGAGCAGGGGCGTGAACAGCTTCTTCCCCGCGACCGTCACTCGCACCTTCATGCCGTGGAACTCGTCGGTCATATCAAGGCGCTTGGTCAAGAAGGAAATCAAAGAGTTCTCCCTCTCGGCATCGTCCTCACGGCCCGAGAAGAACTGTTGAAGGCCGATCACCACCAAGAATGCGCCAAAGACGTAGAAGATCCAGCTGAAGCTGGAAATCAAAGCCGCACCCAAGAGGATGAAGATTCCGCGGAAGACAATGGCCAGAAGGATTCCAATCATCAGAATTTCTTGCTGGTATTTCTTGGGAACCGCAAAGGTCGCCATGATCAAGACGAAGACAAACAGGTTGTCAATGGACAGGCTGTATTCGGTAATCCAGCCCGCCAAGAATTCACTGCCGTATTTCTCTCCGGCAAACATAAACAGCAACCCGGCAAACCCCAGGGCCAAAAGCACATAGAAGCTCACCCAGAGCGCGGACTCTTTATTGGAGGGGTGGTGGGGGCGCCACACGACCAACAGGAGATCGATGATCAACACCAGGGAGATAACAACAAGAGAACCCACTGTGAACCACAGCGGCAATTGAACAGTCACACACAATCCTTCGAAGCACTGCGACAACAGAAGCGTCGTGCGCAAAAGACATGATACTCCGATTTCCCCTGGCTATCAGGGGGAAACCGCAGGGTGTGAAGCGTGACCCCAGCGGGATTCGAACCCGCGTTACCGCCGTGAGAGGGCGGCGTACTAGGCCGCTATACGATGGGGCCGATTACGCAACGCCTTAGAGTATGGCACCAAAAAGCCTCGCACACCAAACGATTAGGCGAACACCTGGAGGGCAAGCGGCGCCACCCTCACCTCCACGGGGAGCGGGCCCATTCGCTCCCCGTCCGCATAGGCAATGACGCCTCTGGCATCAACGCGAACGGAAGCGCCGCGGGCAATAATCACCCGGCGATCAGTGACGTGGGTGCCCTTGAATACCCTCGGATAAATGCGCAAAAACTCGAGGCGACCCAGTGGTTTCAGTAACAACACATCCACCAGGCCATCCACCAGACTGGCCTCCGGTGTGACCTTCATGCCCCCACCAAAGCTTTGCGAGTTGGCCACAGCAACCAAGAGATACTCCCCGGAGAAATCCTTGCCATCAATAGCTACCTCGTAGGACAAGGGCTTGAGCTTCCACAACTCGATCAGCAGCGCCACCGTGTAACGGTGGCGGCCCTTCGGGAACTTAATCGCATTGGCACGCTCGTTGACGATGGCATCGAAACCCGCGGAGAGGACACAGACATACGGGGTTTCCGTGCCGTCTGACCCCCTGGAGATTCCCACATCAATGCTCTGGGCCTTCTGGCCCAAAGCCCGAAGGAAATGCTCAATAGCAAGAGGAATTGATCCCAGTGGAATACCGAGGTGCCTGGCTAAATCATTACCGGTGCCAGCGGGAATGATCCCCAGTGGAATGCCCGCTTGGGTGGCAAGGTCAACACCGAGATGGGCCATCCCATCCCCGCCGACCACGACCAGCACGGAATCCTTGCGCAATGCCGCTTGGGTCTTCGTGTGCAAATCCTGGTAACTGCCCTCTTGGATGCCAACAACGTCGTGTCCCGCTGCAACGAGCTGGTCAATCACCGTGCGACCGGCGCCCTGATTCTTCCCAAACGACGCTTGGGGATTAATCGCAACAACCAGATGCCGCGCTGTCTTCGGTGACATAGTCACTCATTATGGCGGTTGCCAGAGGCAACACAGAGCAGTACTTGCTGGGGTGCCTGGACTCGAACCAAGAACAACTGAACCAGAATCAGCCGTGTTGCCAATTACACCACACCCCACCGCAACGGGAACTAGCCCCGTTGCAGACCCGACATACTCTAGCGCACCCCTAGAGGGTGGCGCGAAGAGCACGCAATCGGTGAAGGCTCGAGTCTTTGCCGAGCACCTCCATCGACTCAAACAGGGGCGGACTCACCCGAGCTCCCGAGATTCCCACGCGAAGCGGCCCGAAGGCGTGACGGGGCGAGATGCCCAGGGAGTCAACAAGCACTTCCCGCAGGGTCGTCTCTAAGGTTGCTGTCGTCCAATCCCCCGCGGGCTCCAGGGCAGCAATCGCTGCGTCGAGAACAGTAGCGGCCTGGTCCCCGAGGGTGGACCTGGCCTCATCAGCAATGACGAGGCGGTCATCGGCGGTGAACAAGAAGGCGACCATAGGGGGCACTTCACCGAGCAACGCAACGCGCTCCTGGACGTGGGGCAAAATTCCCTCGAGGATCGCAAGGTCCCTGGCGTCCGGCGACTCCCCCACAACCCCAGCCTTCTGGAGATAGGGCAGGCAACGCTGGGCGAAGTCCTCCGCGCTCAGCGCTCGAATGTGATCGCCGTTGATGGCCTCGGCCTTCTTCACATCAAAGCGCGCCGGGTTGGGGTTCACATCCACCACATCAAAGGCTTCGATCATGTCCTTCATGCTAAACACGTCGCGGTCTGCGGCGAGCGACCAGCCCAGCAGCGAGAGATAGTTGAGCAGGCCCTCTGGAATGAAGCCTCGGTCACGGTGATGGAAAAGATTCGATTCTGGATCACGCTTCGAGAGCTTCTTGTTGCCCTCCCCCATCACGTAGGGCAGGTGGCCAAACCGTGGGATGTGACCGGTGATGCCCACATCAATAAGCGCTCGATACAGGGCAATCTGTCGTGGCGTTGAGGACAGTAGGTCCTCACCGCGCAACACGTGAGTAACCCCCATAAGGGCATCATCCACGGGGTTCACAAAGGTGTAGAGGGCTTGGCCCCCAGCGCGGACGGCAACAAAGTCCGTCGTTGCGCCAGCGGGGAAGCTCACGTCGCCTCGAACAAGGTCGTCAAAACTCAGGTCACCCTCTGGAACACGCAAGCGCAGGGCTGGCTCGCGCCCCTCCGCCCGGTATGCCCGCTTCTGCTCCTCGGTCAAATCCCGCTCGTGGTTGTCATAACCCTGCTTAGGGTCACGACCCATCGCTTCGTTGCGAGCGGTCATCTCGTCAGCGGTCACATAGCTCTCATAAAGGTGGCCGGAGGCCAGCAGGGTGTCCATGACGCCCTGATAGATCTCCCCTCGTTGCGACTGACGGTAGGGCTCATGGGGACCACCGACTTCAACACCCTCATCCCAGGTGAGTCCTAACCAGCCGAGCGCGTCGAGGAGCTGGTGGTAGCTCTCTTCGCTGTCGCGTTCCTGATCGGTGTCCTCAATACGAAAGACAAATGTTCCCCCGGTGTGCCTGGCATAAGCCCAGTTGAACAGCGCCGTGCGCACGAGGCCCACGTGGGGGGTTCCCGTGGGCGAGGGGCAAAAGCGCACGCGCACATCAGCGCCGGTGGCCTTGGAGAAGAGATCAGTCATGAGCACCCCAGTCTAGAAGGCCTAAATGTCAAAGGTGAGAGCCTCGCTTGGGCCGCCCGCAACAGGAGAAGCATGGCGCCACGTCACAAGCACTCTGGCGACCACGACTGCGACAAGTGCCAAGGCAACAAAGGACAAACCGTCATAGCCCAGAAACGCCAGAGCTACTCCCGCGAGAGCTCCACCAAGCGCACCGGAGCCGCTCATCACCAGGTCAGAAATTCCCTGAACCTGGGGTCTGCGCGCAATCGAGGTCGATTCACTCAACAAGGTGGATCCCGCCACCGTTGCAGCGCTCCAACCAAGGCCGAGCAGCACAAGTCCCACAACAACAGCCATCTCGTTCTCAGAACCAAATCCGGTGAACAGCAGACTCGACACCAGAATCACCTGGCCCACAAGAATGGTCGGAATGCGACCAAGACGGTCCGACATCACACCAAATACTGGGGCCAGCGCATACATTCCAGCAATGTGAAGGCTGATCGTGAAGCCGACAATCGCCAGGGATGCGCCGTGGTGAACAAGGTGAACCGGCGTCATTGCCATCACGGCCACCATGGTTGCGTGGGAGAGCGCAATCGAAAGAATCGCGGTCCGCATCATGATGCGGTTGTCCTTCACATCCGCAGCGCCAGGCTTGCCAGCGCGAGCTGCACTGGCCGCGCGCTCCTGGGCCAGCAACAGCGGGTCGGGTCGAAGCGCCACAAAGTAGAGGATTGCGGCACTGGCCTGCGCAATCGTGGTCAACACGAAGGGGCCAGAGAGTTCGGGTAACCCGAGCAGGCCGCCCAGGAATTCACCCGGCGTGATGAGGTTTGGTCCAGACACAGCGCCCACCGTGGTCGCCCACACCACAAGAGACAGGTCGCGGCCCCGGGTTTTTGGGTCAGCAAGGTCGGTAGCGGCAAAGCGGGACTGAAGGTTCACCGCCGTTCCCACACCCACCAGAGAAAGACCGGGGAGCAAAAGGAATACCGTGCCGAGAATGCTCGCAACAATGGTGACGACACCACCGAGAGAGGCCAGCAGCGCGCCGGTCGTCAACGACACCGAGCGCCCCTTCCTAGCTGCGAGCCGGGACAACGGGACGGCGGCAAGGGCAGCGCCAAGAGTGGCAAACGTTGCGGCGAGGCCAGAGAACCCATCCGAGCCCGCAAGCCGGCCGACCATAATCGCGCCCACCGCGAGAGTTGCCCCCATGCCTAAGCCGGCCATCACTTGGCCGAGCATCAAGACTGTTCGGACCCTGCGCTGCAGGGCAGGGATAGAGATATTAAAAGTTGCGGTCATCACGATTCTTTCCAGGGTTCGACAGCGTTCCGAGACCCTCGATGGTGATGTCGATAGTTTGCCCATCCACAAATCCGCCAAGACCCGACGGGGTGCCGGTGCAGATTACGTCCCCCGGCAACAGCGTCCACACATCAGAGCAGAACGCGATGATTTCGGGAATCGAGTGGAGCAGGTCTTTGGTGTTGCCTTTGCGGCGAAGCTCGCCATCCACAAAGGTCTCGATTTCAAGATTAAAGGGATCAATCTCGGTGTCGACATAGGGGCCAAGCGGGCAGAACGTGTCATAACCCTTGGCTCTCGCCCACTGGCCATCGGCGAACATGACGTCGCGAGCAGAGACATCGTTAGCGATGGTGAATCCAAAGACGACATCTCGCCAATCCTCGGCCTTCACTCGCTTGGCAATGGAACCAATCACGATGGCGAGCTCGCCTTCGTGGACGATGCGGCCCTCCACCGGCGGAATGATGATGGGATCCCCTGGTCCGATGACCGCGGTGTTCGGCTTCAAGAAAATCAGCGGGTTCTCTGGCCCGTCGTGGTTCATGTCCTGGACATGCTCGGCATAGTTCATCCCCACACAAATCACTTTGGACCGGGGGATCACAGGAGCCAAAATCCTCACGGCCCCCTCGGGAACACGAACCTCCGTGGGATTAATGCCGTGATAGAGAGGATCGCCAGCCAGGACGACGAATTCGTCGCCATCGAGAATTCCGTACTGGGGCTCTCCCCCAGACTGGCTGAACCTCGCGACCTTCATAGCTTTAGCGTAGCGAGTGGGGCTAGGCGTTCTGGTCCTGCTTCTTGAGCCTCGAAGTGAGTCGTGCCCGCAGCGTTTGATCGAGTTCCACCTTGCGAATGCGCACAATCTCCGGTGTCACCTCAACGCACTCATCTTCACGAGCGAACTCTAGGGACTCTTCCAACGACAGCTCGCGAGGAGGGGTGAGGCGCTCGAGTTCTTCGGCGTTGGAGGAGCGAATGTTATTGAGCTTCTTCTCTTTCGTGATGTTGACATCCATGTCATCAGCCCGGGAGTTCTCTCCCACGACCATGCCCTCATAGACAGCCTCGGTGGGCTTCACAAAGAACGACATGCGCTCCTGCAAAGTCATCATGGCGTTCGTGGTGACCACACCGGTGCGGTCAGCAACGATGGAGCCCGAGTTGCGGGTGACGATTGGTCCGGCCCAGGGGGCAAAACCTGCAGAGATGGCGTTGGCAATTCCTTGACCCCTGGTCAGTGTCAGGAAGTCGGTTCTAAAACCAATCAAGCCTCTGGAGGGGACCGTGAACTCCATGCGGACCCAGCCGGTGCCGTGGTTGGACATGGTGTCCATGCGGCCTTTCCTGGATGCAAGAAGCTGAGTAATCGCGCCCACGAAGTCTTCGGGGGCGTCAATCGTCAAGGCTTCAAAAGGCTCGTGAGTCTGGCCATCCACCTTCTTGGTGACAACCTGTGGCTTGCCCACCGTCAACTCAAAGCCTTCTCGGCGCATGTTCTCCACGAGGATGGCGAGAGCTAGTTCGCCTCGCCCCTGGACCTCCCAGGCATCGGGGCGACCGACGTCAACAACCCGGATCGACACGTTTCCAATGAGCTCCCGGTCCAGGCGATCCTTCACCATGCGAGCGGTGAGCTTGTGGCCCTTCACCACACCCGCCAACGGCGAGGTGTTGGTGCCAATGGTCATCGAGATCGCTGGCTCATCAACCGTGATGGCTGGCAGGGGCCTCACATCGTTGGGGTCAGCGATAGTTTCACCGATGGTGATTTCTTCGATGCCAGCAACTGCGCAAATATCACCGGCGGTGGCCTTCTCGGCGGGATAACGCTCGAGGGCCCTGGTCTTGAGCAGCTCGGTAATGCGGACGTTCTGGACTGTGCCGTCGTGACGGACCCACGCAACCGTCTGTCCCTTAGTCAGCTCGCCGTGGAAAATACGCAGCAGCGCAATACGGCCCAAGAAGGGCGAGGCATCCAAGTTGGTGACGTGAGCCTGAAGGGGGTGCTCGTCATCAAAGTGAGGCGGTGGGATGTGAGCAAGAATCGCGCCAAAGAGAGGCTCCAGGTCACCATTGTCGGGCAAGGAACCGTTAGCTGGCTGGTTCAGGCTCGCAGCGCCCTCGCGACCAGAGGCATAAATTATGGGGAGCTCAAGGAGGGCGTCAACATCAACGTCTGGTACCTCATCGGCCAGGTCAGAGGCAAGGCCCAGAAGCAGATCTTGTGTTTCGTGGACAACAGCGTCAATACGGGAGTCTGGACGGTCAGTCTTGTTGACGACCAAAATCACGGGCAATTTGGCGGCAAGCGCCTTGCGCAACACAAAACGGGTTTGTGGCAGGGGGCCCTCGCTGGCGTCGACCAGCAGAACAACACCATCAACCATGCTGAGGCCTCGTTCCACCTCGCCACCAAAGTCAGCGTGGCCGGGGGTGTCAATCACGTTGATGGTGATGTCTTTGCCACCGGAGTGCGGACCGTTGTAGGTCACAGCGGTGTTCTTGGCAAGAATCGTGATGCCTTTTTCTTTTTCCAGGTCACCAGAGTCCATGGCACGATCGGCAGCAGCCGCGTGCGCGGAGAACGAACCGGTCTGGGTCAACATGGCATCAACCAGGGTTGTCTTACCGTGGTCAACGTGGGCGACGATGGCGACATTGCGCACGTCATCGCGGGTGGCTAACGCCATGAGAACTTCCTTTGCATTACTGGGCGTGGATGATGCAGAAACGATCTCCATCGAGCCCTGCTTCCCCATCCTACCCGGCACACAGCGTGGCGCCTTAGCATGGGGCCATGGCGAGAAACGCAGCGCTCCAGTCTCATGTCCTCATTTATGACGGTGACTGTGCTTTTTGCACCCTCTGGGTGAATCGTTTGCGCTCCTGGTTGCCCTCTTTTCCAGAGGCAAAGACCTCGCAGAGCGTTTCCCTGGATGATTACGCGCTGAGTGCTGATGATGTGGCGAAGTACGCGTGGTACATCACGGGAACCCACCAGTACGCCGGCCACTTGGCGGCAAGCGCCCTTCTGCGTGCACAACCCGTGCTGTGGCTTCGCCTCCTCGGTGTCCTCATCGCGCTACCCCCGATCTCCTGGGTCGCAGCCCTCGTCTATGGGTTTGTTTCTCGTTTCCGCCATGCACTACCCGGTGGAACACCGACCTGTGACCCAGCGCTTCCGAAGAAGTAGGCCGTGAGTAGAGCGCGCCTCATCGTTGAGGTTCTTCTGGTCCTCGGCCTCAGCCTCGGAATGAGTGCTATCTATTCAATTGTCAGCATTTCCGTTCGCCTCTCCAGGGAGGTGGCGCTGTCTGAACAAACGGCCACCCTGAATCGCTCCCTCAGTGAATACCAGTGGGCAGATTTCATTTACCAAATCTTGGGGATTGTGTCGTCCCTGGTTCCCGTCGCCCTGGTGATGTATCTGCTGTGGCAGGCGCAGCCACCACGCTTCGGAGCGCTCGGCATTGATGCGACGAGGCCGGGGCGGGACACCGCCTGGGGTTTTGGGCTTGCCGCCCTCATTGGAATTCCAGGTCTTGGGCTTTACCTTCTGGGCAGGGAACTAGGCCTGACGGTGAACGTCGTGCCAAGCGCACTGGATGAGTACTGGTGGAGCATTCCCATGCTGGTTCTGCTGGCCCTTCGGGCGGGGCTCTTGGAAGAGATCATTGCGGTGGGATACCTGTTCAATCGCCTACGCCTGCTCCACGTCCCCGTCATCGGCATCATTGTTATTCAGGCTTTCCTGAGGGCGACATATCACCTCTATCAAGGCTTTGGGGCGTTCCTCGGCAACTTCGTCATGGGCCTGGTCTTTGGTTATTGGTATGCAAAGACGGGACGTTTGGTGCCACTCATCGCCGCCCACACTCTGATTGATGTGGTGGCCTTTGTGGGATATCCGTTGGCTGTGGATGCTTTCCCGGAAATTCTCGGAAACGTGGGTTAGGTTGAATTCTCGTGACTAATCCCGATGTTGGCGAACGCGCCCCCGACTTCACTTTACCAGGCATCACGATGGTGGATGGTGAGCCCGTGAAGGCTCACTTCACCCTCTCCGAGCGCCGTGGCCACCCCGTAATCCTCGCTTTTTATCCAGCCGATAACTCTCCTGGCTGCACCGCGCAGCTGTGTAGTTACCAGGATGAGTTGGCTGGTTTTAAGGAACTCGGTGCCGAAGTGTGGGGCATCTCACGCCAGGCAACAGGCAGTCACGAGAAGTTTGCCCGCACCAAGCGTCTTGGCTTTCCCCTTCTTTCCGATGAAAAAGGTGATGTCGTGCAGGCCTATGGCGTCTCCCTCATGGGAGTCGGCATTAGGCGCAGCATTTTCATCATCGACGCCGAGGGAAAGATTGCCTGGAAGCACGTCGCCCTCGTGGGCGTCACCTTCCAGAGCGCCGAAACGCTCAAGCGCGAACTTCAGAAGCTCTAAGCAAACGCCTCAATCGGTGGGCACGCGCACACCAGGTTCCGATCACCAAATGCCTGGTCCACGCGGCGCACCGGTGCCCAGTATTTGCTGGCAACAGCGGGGGCGGCAGCGAGGGACTCCCTCGAGTGGTCCCCGCCTTCGCGACGGCGCATCTCCGCAGGATATGCGGCGATCTCGCGGGAGTAGGGGTGAGCCCACTCGCTGCTGGTGACACTCGAGGCAGTGTGTGGGGCATTCGTGAGCGGGTTGTCATCTGCCGGCCACACGCAAGCCTGCACCTGACGGGTTTCTTCGCGAATAGCAATCATCGCGTCGATGAAGCGCTCGATTTCGCCGAGGTCTTCACTCTCGGTGGGCTCAATCATGAGCGTGCCAGGAACCGGGAACGACATCGTGGGTGCGTGGAAACCGTAGTCCACCAGGCGCTTGGCGATGTCGTCGTTGGAAATACCGGTCTCCGCGGTGATCGGGCGAATGTCAATGACAGCTTCGTGAGCGATCAGCCCATTGTCGCCGGTGTAGAGGACGGGATAGTGCTCACGCAGGCGTGCCGCGATGTAGTTGGCCGCGAGCACTGCCGAGGCAGTCGCGCGGGCCAGGCCATCTGGGCCCATCATGCGCACATAAGCCCACGGAATCGGCAAAATGCTGGGGCTTCCATAGGGAGCAGCCGAGACGGGAGGGCCCGTGTGTGCCACGGTTCCCGTGGCCTCTGTGACCTGGTCAAAGGGCGGGTGAACATCCATTTGAGCAAACGGGTGACCAGGCAGGAAAGGAGCCAAGTGTGCTTTAGCACCCACGGGACCAACACCTGGGCCACCACCACCGTGGGGGATACAGAAGGTCTTGTGCAGATTCAAGTGCGAGACGTCGCCACCGATGTCGCCATAGCGGGCATAGCCCACGAGAGCGTTCAAGTTGGCACCATCGATGTAGACCTGGCCGCCAGCCTCGTGGACAGCGTCGGTGATTTCACGAATACCCGGCTCGTACACGCCGTGCGTCGAGGGATAGGTCACCATAAGACCTGCAAGGTTGTCGCGGTGTTCCGCAATCTTTTCCTTGACGTCGTCGATGTCGACGTCACCACGCTCGTTACACGCCACAACAACCACCTGCATACCGGCCAACACCGCACTAGCAGCATTGGTGCCGTGAGCACTGGAGGGAATCAAACACACTGTGCGGTGAGCATCCCCCCGGGAGAGGTGGTAGCCGCGAATCGCGAGCAAGCCCGCATACTCGCCCTGGCTTCCAGCGTTTGGCTGCAAAGAAATCGAGTCATAGCCGGTCAGCTCAGCAAGCCACTGCTCGAGGTGGGACATCATAATCATGTATCCCTGGGTGTCCTCCAGCGGGGCGAAGGGGTGCAAGCCACCGAATTCTTTCCAGGTGACAGCTTCCATCTCTGTGGCGGAGTTGAGCTTCATGGTGCAGCTGCCCAGTGGAATCATCCCGCGGTCCAGCGCGTAGTCCTTGTCAGAGAGCGACTTGAGGTAGCGCATCATGGAGGTCTCAGAGCGGTGCGTGTGGAAGACCGGGTGGTCCAGGTAGCCGCTCTTGCGCACCACTGCCTTAGGCAGTGCCATCGAACCGGAAGCTCCCAGGTAGTCACCCAGCTCAAAAGTCTCAGCCAGAGCTTGCTCGAGCGAGCCCTTCAACAAACCGGTGTTCTCACCGATTGTCGTCTCGTCCAAAGAGAGCGAAATAGTATCCGCGTCAACCAGGTGGATGAGCAGATTGTTCGCTGCTGCCTTGGCAACCACGGATGCTGCTTTCCCGGGGAAGCGCACCTGAAGCGTGTCAAAGAACTCGGAGTGCACGACATCGTGCCCCGCCTTGACCAAAGCGTCACGAAGACCAGCGGTCTTCTCAGCAACACCCTGGGCGATTGCCTTCAGGCCATC
>JBIIRH010000010.1:0-36981 GCA_044341675.1 Pontimonas sp. | reverse complement strand
AGGCTCCACCCTCCACGAAATCGGGCGGGGGAGAGTCGATTCCGGGGGCTAGGAACCGCACATAAAGTACGCCCGCGAAACATGATTCGCGACCCACCAGGAAATACGCGCACAATCTGAGTTCAGCCCCTCGCCATGGAGGAGGGCCTCAGCTTCGCCATCCGTGAGGGTGGACGCACGGTGGGCGCCGGAACGGTGACCAAGATCATCAAGTAGTTCCCTTGTCAAAAGGCCCGGAGGTTCGCCTCCGGGCCTTTCGTCATTTAACCGACCGCGAATGTTGCATTATTGCTACATAGCATTTATGCTATTTGTCATGAGCCGCCCACCCAAGGACGAGACCGCACCGGTCATTAACCGGATTGAGCAGGTTCGCGCCGATCGCGGCCTCTCCCGGGGCGAGCTCGCGGACATGGTCGGCGTGCACTACCAAACGCTCGGCTATCTCGAGCGGGGCGAATACAACCCCAGTCTCGAGTTGGCTCTGAAGATTTGCCGAGCACTCAAAGCCTCTCCGGAGGAGATTTTCTGGTTAGACGATTCAGTAGTCGCACACAAACGTGGCTCTGGGGAATAGGAGAAATGGGATGAACCGCAAAATTTCGCTGAGCGCCATCAACGAGTGGCTGTGGCAGACGACCTCGACCCGCGATGTGACGAAGGACTTGGCGGATAGTAGATGGGATTGGCTGCGAACTCCGAGAGGGCTCGGTGTGGTGATTGCGCTCGCCGTCTTCATGATTTTTGTCGCGCCCGTCATTGTGTGGTTCGTCGACGATGGGTTTGGTGTGATTCCGCTCGTCATGGTTGCCGGGGTCTTTGCAGCCTGGTTCCCTTTGCGCCGGGCTGTTCGGCTTGTTGCGGATGCGCCCGATGAGGCGCTGGACGAGCGCCTTGTGGCTATTCGGAATCGGATTTACGTGAGCGCCTATCGCGCATTGGCGGCCGTGCTCGGGTTTCTTGGGGTGGGGATATTGGTCTGGGCTTTTCAAGCCGACGACAGTGGCATCATCACCACCACGCTCTCCCTGACCTGGCCCCAGACAAATGCGGTGGTCTGGTTCCTTTATGGGCAGATCCTCATCTGGCCCTCTTTGGTTCTCGCCGTTGCGATTCGTCGTAGAAAGGTTCTCTTGTGAGCGCAGCCCCCACAATCCAGCGCGATCTGCTCCCCGACGTGCTGCGAGGCTTCGCACTGTTCGGGATCCTCTTGGTCAACTTGTCGTTCTTCTCGCATCACTCGAGTGACGGGATTCGCGGTGAAGACGTCGCCGGCCTGGGTAATTCGATCGCGACGGTGGTCATGATGGCCTTGTTCCAAGGCAAGTTCTACCTCTTGTTCTCATTTCTCTTTGGATATAGCTCCTACTACGTGACCAAAGGTGAAAAAGCAGGTCGCCCCCGTTTTGCTCTTCGTTCCCTAGTACTCATTGCTCTGGGGGCGATTCACTTCACCCTCCTCTGGCACGGGGACATCCTCTTCTTGTATGGAGTCTTTGGACTGTTGTTGCTTGCCTTTATGTTTCGGAGTGAGCGAGCACTGAGAGTGTGGGCATGGGTGTTGTGGGCGTTCTCAACACTGTTGTTGGTTTCGTTGTCACTCCTGACCTGGCTGGCTGAAGAGTCAGGCGTTGATTTGGGCGAATTCACCAACGGCCTCGACGAGGTCATGAGGGACGGCACGTTCACCGACGCTATTGAGCCTCGTCTCGAGTTGTGGGTCCTCGGAATTACCAACGGACTTTTGCTGCAGGGCGGGCTCGTTTTTGCCGCGTTTCTCGTGGGGGTTCTTGCGGCTCGTAAGGGCCTGTTAGGGGCCAATTCCTTGCAGCTTCGCACTGCCACGATGCTGCGGTGGGGGTTTGGGCTGGGGCTCCCGCTTCAGCTTCTTGCGGCGGTGCTCTACGTCACCAACGAGACCTCTGGTGCGCCGTCTGAAGCGGTTTACCTGGGGTCCCTGACCATGGGATTGATGACGGCGCCTCTGCTGAGCATGGGCTACCTCGCCGTGATCGCTCTCTTGGTTCGTAAGAATTCTCGTGCTGTGTCTTGGATGCAGTATCCGGGACGGGCATCGCTCACGAACTATCTCCTTCAATCCGTGTTCCTCAGCATGATCTTTGGAGCGTGGGGTCTGGGGTTATTCCAAGCGGTGGACTTCTGGGTCGCGATGGTGATAGCCGTTACCGTGTACGCGGTGTTGGCGGGCGCAAGCGCCCTGTGGTTCCAAAGGTTTAGGCAAGGCCCGATGGAGGCGCTGATGGCTACCCTGACGCGAAAAAACCGACGTCCCTAGAATGACCGTTGACGTTTCACTGCGCGGGAGGGTTAGAACCAGGTGACGGAGTCCTTAGTGGAGCAACTGGGGTTGCTCGGCGTGTTTATTGCGGGCGCGGTTCCCTGGTTGGAAGCCGTCGTCGTCATCCCCGTAGGCATCCTGTTGGGGTTACCTGTGGTGTGGACCGTGGTTTTTGCCCTGGTGGGCAATGCGGCGACAATCGTGTTGTTCGCGGCGGGGAGTGAGCGGATTCTTTCCGCGATCGCCAGAAGGCGTGAAAAGCAGGGAAAACCAGCCCAGGAAGACAGCCGCACCGCCAGAGCCAAGCGCATCTTTGTCCGTTACGGGGACGTGGGGATGGCTGTGGTGGGGCCGACACTCATTGGCACTCAGTTTGCGGCAGCAATCGCCGTCTCCCTGGGCGTCAGCGTGTGGCGGGCGAGTGTGGTGCAGTCGCTAGGAGCCTTGGCGTGGGGCATTCTCGCCGCTTACACGACCTCTTTTCTCGTCGCTGGCTAGGCTGCCACCAACTAACTAAAGATGCGACACGCCCGGGTTGCACTAAATGCAGGGCTGTGGCATAGTTTGTGAGGTTCAATACGCACTTCATTCGTGGGGTGCTCACTGCCAGGTAGTGCATAGGATTGCGACTTCGCAAGACATCTAGGCCGCGGGTAGCAGAACACAACGTCATCGACGGACCCGCTTCGCAAGCCTTGGTTTGTGTGTGCTGGAGAGTGCCCCTGGGGCCAACCGAAGTGTGTTGATAGAAGAACAGTGGTGTGTGCCACTCGGTGCGAAAGCGCCGGGTTGCCTGAAGTGTGCAGGGCGAGAGTTCTGTGCGAGTGAGAGAAAGAGAAAACCATGGCGGGACAAAAAATCCGCATTCGACTGAAGTCGTATGACCACGCAGGTCTCGATGTTTCAGCCCGAAAGATTGTTGACACGGTTACCCGTGCCGGAGCCACTGTTGTGGGTCCCGTTCCTCTTCCTACGGATAAGGACGTGGTTGCTGTGATCCGCTCACCGCACAAGTACAAGGACTCGCGCGAGCACTTCGAGAAGCGCACCCACAAGCGTCTCATCGACATCATTGACCCCACCCCCAAAGCGGTGGACTCCTTGATGCGTTTGGACTTGCCCGCTGACGTCAACATCGAAATCAAGCTTTAAGGAAATAGACCATGTCGACTGTGACTACAACTAGAGGGGTACTGGGCATCAAGCTCGGTATGACCCAGGTCTGGGATGCGAACAATCGCTTCATCCCTGTGACCGTGGTTCAGGTTGCCCCCAACGTCGTGACCCAGATCCGCACGATGGAGAAGGACGGCTATGAGGCCGTCCAAATCGCCAGCGGTCAGATCGATCCTCGCAAGGTGACGAACCCTCTGAAGGGCCACTTTGAGAAGGCTGGCGTGACTCCTCGCCGCCACGTGACCGAGATTCGCACGAGCGATGCTTCCACCTACGAAGTGGGCCAGGAAATCAACGCCACCGTATTCGAAGCCGGTGCGCTTGTTGATGTGATGGGCACCAGCAAGGGTAAAGGTTTCGCCGGTGTCATGAAGCGCCACAACTTCAAGGGTGTTTCTGCCTCACACGGTTCGCACCGTAACCACCGCAAGCCAGGCTCCATCGGTGCCTCATCGACCCCGTCTCGTGTCTTCAAGGGCATGCGTATGGCCGGTCGCATGGGTGGCGAGCGCGTCACTGTGATGAACCTCGCTGTTCACGCGGTGGACGCTGAGCGCGGCTTGCTTCTGATCAAGGGCGCCGTCCCCGGCGCCAAGGGTCGTTTGGTCTTTGTTCGTAACGCCAGGAAGGCCCCCTAACCATGGTTGCATCTGTTGACGTCCTTGACGCATCCGGCAAGAAGTCCGGCTCCGTCGAGTTGCCCGCCAACGTCTTTGACGTTGTCACCAACGTGCCCTTGATGCACCAGGTCGTTGTTGCTCAGCTTGCAGCAGCCCGCCAGGGTACTCACAAGGTCAAGGGTCGCGGTGAAGTGTCTGGTGCTGGTCGTAAGCCGTTCAAGCAGAAGGGAACCGGTCGCGCCCGTCAGGGTTCGATTCGTGCCCCTCAGCACCGCGGTGGTGGAATTGTCCACGGTCCAGTGCCTCGCGATTACTCGCAGCGCACCCCCAAGAAGATGGTGCAGAAGGCTCTCCTGAGCGCACTGTCTGACCGCGCACGCGCTGACCGCATTCACGTGGTCAAGGGCCTTGGCACTGACAAGGCTCCCTCGACCAAGATTGCGTCTGCTCTCATTGCGCAGACCGCACCTGGTCGCAACGTGTTGATCGTTGTTGGTCGTGACGACGTGAACGGTCAGAAGAGCGTTCGCAATCTTCCTGGCATCCACGCTGTTCACCCCGACCAGCTCAACGCCTATGACGTTCTCAACAGTGACGACATCATCTTCACCGCTGAGGCATTTGAGACCTTCGTGGCAGCGAAAGCTGACACGGCCAAGGGAGGCAAATAATGAGTATTCACGCGATTGCTTGGAACAAAGATCCTCGTGATGTCATTGTTCGCCCGATTGTCAGCGAGAAGAGCTACACCCTGATTGACCAGGGCAAGTACACCTTCGAGGTTGACCCCCGCGCGACGAAGACCGAGATCAAGCTGGCCATCGAGAAGATCTTCAATGTGAAGGTTTCCTCGGTCAACACCTTGAACAAGACCGGTAAGACTCGCCGCACCAAGTTTGGGGCTGGAAAGCGCAAGGACACCAAGCGTGCCATTGTCTCTCTCGCCTCTGGCTCCATCGACATCTTCACGGCTGTGGGATAGGTAGGAAGAACATGGCTATTCGCAAATACAAGCCGACGACCCCTGGTCGCCGTGGCTCTTCTGTTGCTGATTTCCAGGAAATCACCCGCAGCACGCCGGAGAAGTCGTTGCTCAAGCCTCTGCCGAAGACCGGTGGTCGTAACAGCAGCGGTCGCATCACGACCCGTCACATCGGTGGTGGCCACAAGCGCCAGTACCGCGTGATCGACTTCCGTCGTGATGACAAAGATGGCGTGAACGCCAAGGTCGCTCACATCGAGTACGACCCCAACCGCACCGCGCGCATCGCGCTGTTGCACTTCATCGATGGCACCAAGCGCTACATCATCGCCCCGAACAAGCTTCGCCAGGGCGACATTGTGGAGTCTGGTCCCAACGCCGACATCAAGCCCGGTAACAACCTGCCTTTGCGCAACATCCCCGTGGGTACCGTTATCCACGCGATCGAATTGCGTCCCGGTGGCGGTGCCAAGATGGCTCGCTCTGCTGGCGCTTCGGTTCGTTTGGTTGCCAAGGATGGCCCCAACGCCCAGCTGCGTTTGCCCTCCGGTGAAATCCGCAACGTTGACGCTCGCTGCCGCGCCACCATTGGTGAGGTCGGTAACGCCGAGCAGTCCAACATCAACTGGGGTAAGGCCGGCCGCATGCGCTGGAAGGGTGTTCGCCCGACCGTCCGCGGTGTTGCCATGAACCCTGTTGACCACCCCCACGGTGGTGGTGAGGGTAAGACCTCTGGTGGTCGTCACCCCGTAAGCCCTTGGGGTCAGTCTGAGGGGCGCACCCGCTCCCCCAAGAAGGCCAGCAACAAGCAAATCGTTCGCCGTCGCACCGTCGGCAAGAAGCGTTAGTAGGAGAGTAAGACATGCCTCGTAGCCTTAAAAAGGGACCCTTCGTGGATGACCACCTCCTCCAGAAGGTGTTTCGTCAGAACGAAGCCAGCACCAAGAACGTGATCAAGACCTGGTCGCGTCGCTCGATGATTGTGCCGGCAATGCTCGGCCACACCATCGCAGTGCACGATGGCCGCAAGCACATCCCCGTGTTTGTGACCGAGACCATGGTGGGCCACAAGCTCGGCGAGTTTGCCCCCACCCGCACTTTCCGTGGTCACGAAAAGGACGACAAGAAAGGCCGTCGCCGCTGAGCGCGGTGATGAGGAGGTAGTCACATGGTTGAATCCATCGCACGGGTGCGCAACATCCGCGTTACCCCACAGAAGGCTCGTCGTGTCGTCGACTTGATCCGTGGCAAGCAGGCCCAGGAGGCTCTTGCAGTTCTCAAGTTTGCCCCCCAGTCGGCCAGTGAGCCCATCGCCAAGGTTGTTGCCTCCGCAATGGCCAACGCACGGGTCACCGCTGACAAGGACGGCATTTTCCTGGACGACCAGGACCTGTTCGTTGCTCGCGCCTTTGTTGATGAGGGCATCACCCTGAAGCGGTTTAGGCCGCGTGCTCAGGGTCGGGCATTCCGTATCAACAAGCGCACCAGCCACATCACTGTTGTGCTGGCAACGCCCGACGAGGCTTCGGTGAACCCGGGCCGCTCATCACAGAAGGCTGGCAAGTAACTATGGGTCAGAAAGTTCATCCGTACGGTTTCCGTCTGGGAATCACCACCGACCACGTGTCGCGCTGGTTCTCTGACTCGACCAAAAAGGGTCAGCGTTACGCAGACTTCGTTGCTGAAGACGTGCTCATCCGTAAGTTCCTCCAGAAGGAGCTCGACCGAGCAGGCATCGCACGCATCGAAATCGAGCGCACCCGTGACCGTGTCCGCGTGGACATCCACTCGGCTCGCCCCGGAATTGTTATCGGCCGTCGTGGTGCCGAGGCTGAGCGCATCCGCGCTGACCTCGAGGACATGACCAAGAAGCAGATCCAGCTGAACATTCTCGAGGTCAAGAACCCCGAGAACGAAGCCCAGCTGGTTGCCCAGGGTATTGCTGAGCAGCTGAGCGCCCGTGTGGCATTCCGCCGCGCAATGCGCAAGGGTCTCCAGGGTGCCCAGCGCGCTGGCGCCAAGGGTATTCGTATCCAGGTGTCTGGCCGTCTGGGTGGCGCTGAAATGAGCCGTTCTGAGTTCTACCGCGAGGGTCGGGTTCCACTGCACACTCTGCGCGCGAACATCGACTACGGCTTCTACGAGGCTCGCACCACCTTTGGTCGCATTGGCGTCAAGGTCTGGATTTACAAGGGTGACATCACCAACAAGGAACTGGCTCGCGAGCAGGCAAATGCCCGCTCACAGCGGCCTGACCGTCCTGCTGGTGGGCCTCGCCGTGGACCGGCTGCTGTTGCAGCCGCTGAGGCAGCGCCCGTTGCTGCAGGGGGAGCCGAGTAAGCATGTTGATTCCTCGCAAGGTCAAGTTCCGTAAGCAGCACCACCCCAAGCGTGGCGGTCACGCCACCGGTGGTACCACGGTTGCTTTTGGTGAGTTTGGTATCCAAGCCACCACCAGCGCTTACGTCACCAACCGTCAGATTGAGGCAGCGCGTATCGCGATGACTCGTCACATCAAGCGTGGTGGAAAGGTGTGGATCAACATCTACCCCGACCGCCCGCTCACCAAGAAGCCCGCGGAAACCCGCATGGGTAGTGGTAAAGGTTCGCCGGAGTGGTGGATTGCCAACGTCAAGCCAGGACGCGTCCTCTTCGAGGTCGCCGGCGTGAGCGAAGAACTCGCTCGTGAGGCCATGACTCGTGCGATTCACAAGCTTCCGTTGAAGGCACGCATCATCAAGCGCGAGGAGGGCATGTAATGGCTGTGGGAACGAAAGAACTTACACCTGCTGATCTCGACACTTTCGAGGATGAGCGTCTCTTGGACGAGCTTCGCCGCTCTAAGGAAGAGCTCTTCAACCTGCGTTTCCAGTCGGCCACCGGTCAGCTGGACAACCACGGTCGCGTTCGCGCCGTGAAGCGCGACATTGCTCGTCTTTACACCGTGATTCGCGAACGCGAGCTCGGCATTCGGGCGGCACCGGCTCCTATTGAGAAGGCAGCCAAGAAGTCTGCAAAGAAGAGCGAAAGCTCCGAGCCTGAAGCTACTGAGGAGAGTGCATAATGGCCACCGATGTGAAGAAGGGCCACGAGTCCGCAGCGCGCGACGTTCGCGACAAGGACGCCCGTGGTTACCGCAAGGTCCGCCGTGGTTATGTCACCAGCGACAAGATGGACAAGACCATCGTCGTCGAGGTGGAAGACCGCGTGAAGCACCCCCTCTATGGCAAAGTTGTGCGCCGATCCTCCAAGATCAAGGCCCACGATGAGCTGAACACCGCAGGTATTGGCGACTTGGTGGTTATCACCGAGACCCGTCCGCTCTCTGCAACCAAGCGTTGGCGTCTAGTCGAAATCGTTGAGAAGGCGAAGTAACCCATGATTCAGCAAGAGTCCCGTCTAAAAGTGGCCGACAACACCGGCGCCAAGGAACTATTGGCTATCCGCGTTCTCGGTGGATCAGGACGTCGCTACGCCGGCCTGGGTGACATCATCGTCGCCACGGTCAAGGACGCAATTCCTGGCGGCAACGTGAAGAAGGGTGAGGTCGTCAAGGCCGTCATCGTTCGCACCGTCAAGGAGACCCGTCGTGGAGACGGTTCCTACATCAAGTTCGACGAGAACGCCGCTGTGATCATCAAGAACAAAGAGGGCGAGCCCCGCGGAACCCGTATTTTCGGACCCGTAGGCCGCGAACTCCGCGACAAGCGCTTCATGAAGATCATTTCGTTGGCTCCGGAGGTTATCTAACAATGGCAAAGATCAAAAAGGGTGACCTCGTTCAGGTCATCACTGGTGCAACCGAAGCCCGTGGCGGCGACCGCGGTAAGCAGGGTCGCGTCATTGAGGTGCTCGCTGAGCAGAACCGCATCCTCGTCGAGGGCATCAACTACGTCAAGAAGCACATCCGTGTTGGCCAGAGCAATCGTGGTTCCAAGACCGGTGGCATTGAGACCCACGAAGCACCCATTCACATCTCGAATGTGGCACTCGTGGACCCCAAGTCCAAGAAGCCCACTCGCGTGGGATACCAGACCAAGACCGTGACCAAGAACGGTGCTACCAAGCAGGTTCGCGTCCGCGTTGCGAAGAAGTCAGGAGAAGAGCTCTAATGGCCACCTCAACTGCCGAGGCAAAGGCATCGTCGGTGCCTCGCCTCAAAGCTTTCTACCGCACGGACATCGTTCCTGCCCTTACCGAAGCCTTCAGCTACACCAACCCTCACCAGGTCCCAGGCCTTGTGAAGGTCGTGGTGAACACCGGTGTTGGTGAAGCAGCACGTGACTCCAAGGTGATTGAGGGTGCCATCCGCGACCTCACTCAGATCACCGGTCAGAAGCCCGTCGTGACCCTGGCGCGCAAGTCCATCGCTCAGTTCAAGCTGCGCGAGGGAATGCCCATTGGTGCTCACGTGACGCTTCGTGGAAACCGTGCATGGGAGTTTGTTGACCGCCTGGTCAACCTCGCCCTTCCTCGCATCCGCGACTTCCGAGGGCTCAGCGACCGCCAGTTTGATGGAAACGGAAACTACACCTTCGGCATCACCGAGCAGTCGGTGTTCCACGAGATCAACCAGGACAACATCGACCGCGTTCGTGGATTCGACATCACTATTGTGACGACCGCGAAGACGGACGATGAAGGCCGTGCCCTTTTGCTGGCGTTGGGGTTCCCCTTCGCTCAGCGGAACACAACCGAGGCCTAAAGGCCCCTAACTGACAAGGTCGGCCCGGGTGTCCCCGGAGTCGAAACCAGCCAGAGAAAAGAGAAGCACCATGACCATGACAGATCCGGTCGCAGACATGCTGACCAGGCTGCGCAACGCCAACTCGGCGCACCACGACTCCGTGTCGATGCCGAGCTCGAAGTTGAAGACCCACCTCGCTGACATTCTCAAGCGTGAGGGCTACATCGCTTCGTGGAAGACCGAAGATGCCAGGGTCGGCAAAGCTCTGACCCTCGAGCTCAAGTATGGACAGAACCGCGAGCGCTCCATTGTGGGCATTAAGCGTGTTTCTAAGCCAGGTCTTCGCGTCTACGCAAAGTCGACCGAAATCCCCAAGGTCCACGGTGGTCTTGGGATCGCAATCTTGTCCACCTCGTCTGGTCTGCTGACCGACAAGGAAGCTAACAGGAAAGGCGTGGGTGGGGAAGTCCTCGCCTACGTGTGGTGATCGCTGATGTCACGTATTGGTCGTTTACCTATTGATATTCCCTCGGGCGTGGACATCACGATCGATGGACAGCACGTCGCAGTTAAGGGCCCGAAGGGCGAGCTTGCTCTCACCGTGAAGGAGCCCATTGAGGCTTCCAAGGTTGAGAACCAGGTCATCGTCACGCGTCCCGATGACGAGCGTTCTTCCCGCTCCTTGCACGGTTTGAGCAGGACCCTGATCAACAACCTCATCATCGGTGTGACCCAGGGTTACCAAAAAGAGCTCGAAATCGTGGGAACGGGTTACCGTATTGCCTCGCAGGGCCAGGGTGTCGAGTTCCAACTCGGCTACTCGCACCCCATCACGGTGCAGCCTCCCGCAGGTATCACCTTCACTGTGGAGGGCAACACCAAGCTGGTTGTCAGCGGTATCGACAAGCAAGCTGTGGGTGAGGTTGCCGCGAATATTCGCAAACTGCGCAAGCCAGAGCCTTACAAGGGCAAGGGTGTTCGCTACGCCGGCGAGAACGTTCGCCGCAAGGCTGGAAAGGCTGGTAAGTAATCATGGCTTTCTCGAGAGGAAAGAGCCGTTCGGCCGCGAGAGATCGCCGTCACACGCGCTTGCGCAAGAAGGTTGTGGGTACCGCAGAGAAGCCACGTTTAGTCGTGACCCGCTCGGCTCGCCACGTATTCGTCCAGGTTGTCGACGACCAGAGAGGCCACACCGTGGCTTCTGCATCGACCATGGAAGCGGATTTCCGCTCCTTTGCTGGAGACAAGACCGCCAAAGCCAAGCGCATTGGTGAAGTCATTGCTGAGCGTGCAAAGAAGGCCGGCGTTGCCGCTGTCGTCTTTGACCGCGGTGGTAACCGCTACGCCGGCCGAGTTGCAGCAATTGCTGAAGGCGCACGAGAGAGTGGATTGGAACTGTGAGCGAAGAAGTTAAGGACGAAGCAGTGGTGGAAGAAACTCCGGTTGCTCCTGTCGTAGCTGAAGAAGACACCTCGTCGGAGCCTCGTGAGGCCCGCCGCGGAAGTCGTGAGCGTAACCCCAACGCGCGTGAGCGCGGTGCCCGCGATACCGAGAAGAGCCAGTTCCTAGAGCGCGTTGTCACCATCAACCGTGTGTCCAAGGTCGTCAAGGGTGGTCGTCGCTTTAGCTTCACCGCACTCGTCGTCGTCGGAGACGGTAACGGCATGGTCGGCGTTGGCTACGGTAAGGCCCGTGAGGTCCCTACCGCCATCTCCAAGGGTGTCGAGGACGCGAAGAAGAACTTCTTCCGCGTGCCCCGCGTTGCCCAGACCATTCCCCACCCCGTTCAGGGTGAGGCTGCAGCCGGTGTGGTGCTCTTGCGCCCCGCAACCCCCGGTACCGGTGTTATCGCCGGTGGTCCGGTCCGCGCCGTGCTTGAGTGCGCTGGTATTCACGATGTGCTGAGCAAGTCGTTGGGATCCTCCAACACCCTCAACATCGTGCACGCCACGGTTGCAGCCTTGAAGATGCTCGAAGAGCCCCGCGCTGTTGCCGCAAGGCGCAACGCTGAGTTCGACCAGATTGCCCCCGCGCACTTCATCCGTGCTGAAAAAGAAGCTGCTGCTGCAGCGAAGGCTGGTGCCTAATGGCAAAGAAACTCAAAGTAACCCAGATCAAGTCGATCATTAGCGAGAAGCCCAACATGGCTCCCACGCTTCGCAGCCTTGGCTTGCGCAAGATCGGCCAGTCCGTTGTCCGTGAAGATAACCCCGTGAACCGCGGGTATGTGCGCACCGTCGCACACCTGGTGAAGGTCGAGGAGATTGACTAATGGCTGAAGAGAAGAAGCCAGCAGCGAAGAAGCCAGCTGCAGCAAAGCCCGCTGCAGCCAAGCCTGCTGCCGCAAAGAAGCCCGCCGCGAAGGCACCTGCTAAAGCTGCGCCCGCCAAAGCAGCTGCAAAGCCTGCTGCTGCAAAGCCCGCTGCGAAAGCAGCTGCTAAGCCTGCAGCGAAGGCACCCGCAGCTAAGGCTGCTCCGGCAAAAGCCGCCGCTAAGCCTGCTGCCAAGACTGCTGCGGCTAAGCCTGCAGCCGCCAAGGCACCCGCCAAGGCCGCTCCGGCGAAAGCTGCTGCGAAGCCCGCTACTGAAGAGAAGAAGGCAGCCCCTGCAAAGAAGGCTGCTCCTTCCAAGAAGGCCGCAAAGCCCGCAGTTGACGCTCGTCCCGGTGTTGTGAAGCTTCACCACTTGCGTCCCGCTGTTGGAGCCAAGAAAGCCAAGACCCGTGTTGGTCGTGGTGAAGGTTCCAAGGGTAAGACTGCTGGTCGCGGTACCAAGGGCACGAAGGCTCGTTATCAGGTTCGTCCTGGTTTCCAGGGTGGCCAGCTGACCTCGGTCATGCGCGCTCCCAAGCTGCGTGGATTCAAGAACCCCTTCCGCGTTGAGTACCAGGTCGTCAACGTCGGCCGTCTGGCTGAGCTCTACCCCAAGGGTGGAAACGTCACGATTGCTGATCTCGTTGCCAAGGGTGCCGTTCGTAAGAACCAGAAGGTCAAGGTTCTCGCCGAGGGTGACCTGAGCGTTGCTTTGAGCGTTACTGTCGACAAGGTCTCCAAGCAGGCTGCCGACAAGATCGCCAAAGCCGGCGGTTCCATCAGCGAATAGGTTCTGAAGGGTGGTTGCAGGGAGTATTCGCTTTCTGTAACCCCACTTCAACCCGGTAAGCTCGAGACCGCGTGCTGTAGGGCACCTGGCAGGAGGATGATGTGTTTAGCGCTCTAGGGAGAGTCTTCAAGACTCCTGACTTGCGGCGAAAAATTGCGTTCACCCTGTTCATGGTCGCGCTTTTCCGTATGGGATCCTTCATCCCCGCACCGTTTGTCGACTACCGCAATGTTCAGCAGTGTCTGGCCGGTACCAGCGGAACGGCTGGCCTCTATGAGCTGGTCAACCTCTTCAGCGGTGGAGCACTACTCCAGCTCTCGATTTTTGCGCTGGGCATCATGCCCTACATCACCGCGGCAATCATCACGCAGCTTCTGCGCGTGGTTATCCCGCACTTTGAGTCTCTCCACAAGGAGGGCCAGGCCGGTCAGGGCAAGCTGACCCAGTACACGCGTTACATGACCATCGGTCTTGCGCTGCTCCAATCGACCACCTTAATCACCGTCGCCCGCAGTGGCGCGCTCTTCGGTGCTAACTCTGGAGTCCCCGCCTGTAACCAGCTGCTCTCGAACGACGCCTGGTACGCCATCATGCTGATGGTTATCACCATGACGGCTGGCACCGGCCTCATCATGTGGTTCGGTGAAATGATCACTGAGCGCGGTGTCGGTAATGGAATGTCGCTGCTGATTTTCGTTTCGATTGCCGCCACCTTCCCCTCGTCCCTGTGGGCCATTGCCCAGGCCGAGGGCTTCGAAATCTTCATCATCGTCTTGGGCGTGGGTCTGGTAATCCTCGGTCTTGTCGTTTTCGTTGAGCAGTCGCAGCGCCGCGTGCCCGTCCAGTACGCCAAGCGCATGGTGGGTCGCCGCACGTTTGGTGGCTCCAACACCTACATCCCGATCAAGGTCAACATGGCCGGTGTTATCCCGGTCATCTTCGCCTCGTCCCTGCTGTATTTGCCCGCTCTTCTCGCTCAGTTCAACCAGCCTGGTCTTGGCAACGAAGCACCCGAGTGGGTTGTCTGGATTCAGAACAACTTCACCTCTGGTGACAACCCCCTCTATATGGCGGTCTACTTCCTCCTGATTGTGGGCTTCACCTACTTCTATGTGGCCATCATCTTCAATCCCGAAGAGGTCGCTGACAACATGAAGCGCTATGGCGGCTTCATTCCTGGTATTCGTGCTGGTCGTCCGACGGCCGAGTACCTCGACTACGTCTTGACCCGGATCACCCTGCCAGGCTCTCTTTATTTGGGTCTAGTGGCTTTGATTCCACTGATTGCCTTGGCAACGGTGAATGCGAACCAGAACTTCCCCTTCGGTGGCGCCAGCATTCTGATCATCGTGGGTGTCGGTTTGGACACCATCAAGCAGATTGACTCTCAGCTGCAGCAACGCCACTACGAGGGCCTTCTGAAGTGATGGCCGAGGGCACCAGGATCCTCCTGATTGGTCCCCCCGGTGCGGGTAAGGGCACGCAAGCTCTTGAGCTCTCCAGTGCTTTCTCGATTCCGGCGATCTCGACGGGTGATATTTTCCGTGAGAACGTGCGCAACGAAACCCCTCTGGGGGTTCAGGCCAAGAGCTTCATGGATGCGGGCAACAATGTTCCCGATTCCCTGACCAACGACCTGATTACTGACCGTCTGGCCTCCCCAGACTGTGCTGGCGGGTTCCTTCTCGATGGGTACCCACGCACCACCCACCAGGTCCGTCACTTGGATAACTTCTTGGCTGAACATCACACCAAGCTTGATGTGGTTGTGCAGCTCGTGGCAGAGCCCGACATTGTGGTGGAGCGCTTGCGTAAGCGGGCTCTGGAGCAGGGCCGCACGGATGACGACGAGGCAGTGGTGCGCCACCGCCTCGATGTCTATGCGGAACAGACCGCCCCGCTGATTGACGTGTATTCGGCCCGCGGCCTTGTGGCAGCTATCGATGGCATTGGCGAGATAGCCGAGGTCACCAGCCGCATCACTGATGCCCTGCACGCCAGGGGCATTACCCCCTAAATTCTCTACTATCTAGGACTTGTGCGAGATAGTGCGCCGGTCTAAGATAGAGATTTGGTGTGAAAAAGGCTTTCGAGACTTTTCAGCTCCAACGCATGACCAGCAGTACTTCACCAGTTAACAAGATACGAGGCTATGGCCAACAAAGACGGCGTCATCGAAATCGAAGGTTCGGTAGTCGAAGCCCTTCCTAATGCGATGTTCCGAGTCGAGTTGACCAACGGTCACAAGGTTCTTGCTCACATTTCGGGGAAAATGCGTCAGCACTACATCCGAATTTTGCCTGAAGACAAGGTAATTGTTGAGTTGAGTCCCTACGACCTGACACGTGGCCGCATTGTTTACCGGTACAAGTAACCACTGGATAAGGAACGGCCCGGGAATCCGCTCGGGCACGAGGCCAGCGACAACAAGGAAAAGATCATGAAGGTAAGCGCCAGCGTCAAGCCGATGTGTGACAAGTGCAAGGTGATTCGTCGCCATGGCAACGTCATGGTGATTTGCGAGAACCCGCGTCACAAGCAGCGTCAAGGCTAAATAACTCAATATCTAAAGGCAGAGTCGAGAACCCGCTGCGGTGGGGGACTCCTCGGGTGGAGGCCCGGGCACAGATTCTGTCACAGACCTCCACATGCAGCAGGAGAAAGCACATGGCACGTCTTGCCGGAGTCGATATTCCCCGCGACAAGCGGGTTGAAATCGCCCTAACCTACATTTACGGTGTTGGCCGTACCCGCTCGCAGCAGACTCTCGCTGCCACGGGCATTGACCCCAACATTCGCGTCAAAGATCTCACCGATGACCAGCTCTTGGTTCTTCGTGAGCACATTGAAGGTCAGTTCAAAGTGGAGGGTGACCTCCGTCGTGAAGTTGCCGCCGATATTCGCCGCAAGGTGGAAATCGGAAGCTACCAGGGTATTCGTCACCGCCGCGGGCTTCCCGTTCACGGTCAGCGCACCAAGACCAACGCTCGCACCCGCAAGGGCCCCAAGCGCACCGTCGCAGGTAAGAAGAAGGCCGCGTAGGCCTCCCCTTTTGGTAATAGACCACACGATCTAGAGTCACGGAGAACACACACATGGCAGCACCCAAGTCCGCCGTCCGCAAGCCGCGGCGTAAGACCAAGAAGAATGTTGCTGTGGGCCAGGCCCACATCAAGTCGACGTTCAACAACACCATCGTTTCGATCACTGACCCGAGCGGCGCCGTTATTTCCTGGGCGTCCTCCGGTGGCGTGGGCTTCAAGGGCTCGCGCAAGTCGACCCCCTTCGCCGCTCAGTTGGCCGCCGAGTCTGCAGCTCGCCAGGCACAGGAGCACGGCATGAAGAAGGTTGACGTGTTCGTCAAGGGACCGGGCTCCGGTCGCGAGACGGCAATTCGTTCTCTCCAGGCCGCCGGCCTGGAGGTGGGCTCGATTACCGATGTGACCCCTCAGGCTCACAACGGTTGCCGTCCGCCCAAGCGTCGTCGCGTCTAGTCCAGGGTGGCGGATCTGACCTCAGAATCGCCACCACCCAAGTCCCCCACAAACAAACAGGTAGACACGGTCTAGGCCGTAATCCTCAACCGAGTGTCATATAGCGGACACTTTGCCGAAAGGAAACCACAGTGCTCATTGCACAACGCCCCACCCTCACAGAAGAAAAAATCTCCGAGTTCCGCTCAGCCTTCATCATTGAGCCCTTGGAGCCCGGCTTTGGTTACACACTGGGTAACTCCATGCGCAGGACTCTCTTGTCCTCGATCCCTGGCGCCGCTGTCACCAGCATCCGCCTGGATGGTGTGCTCCACGAGTTCTCGACCATTGCTGGCGTAAAAGAAGACGTCACCGAGATCATTTTGAACATCAAGAACCTCGTTGTCTCTAGCGAGCACGACGAGCCCATCACCGCATACCTGCGCAAGCAGGGTGGTGGCGTTGTGACCGCTGCTGACATCCAGGCTCCCGCCGGTGTTGAGGTTCACAACCCCGAACTCCACATCGCGACCCTGAACGACAAGGCCAGCTTCGAGCTCGAGCTCACCATTGAGCGCGGTCGCGGTTATGTCTCCTCGGTTCAGAACCGCAACGAGTATGCAGAGGCCGGCCAGATTCCGATCGACTCGATCTACTCGCCAGTCCTCAAGGTCACCTACCGCGTGGAAGCAACCCGTGCCGGTGAGCGCACCGACTTCGACCGCCTCGTGGTGGACGTTGAGACCAAGCCTTCGATGAGCCCCAAGGATGCCGTTGCATCCTCTGGTCGCACCCTCGTCGAGCTCTTCGGTCTGGCCAGGGACTTGAACGCCGAAGCAGAAGGTATCGAAATCGGACCGGCTCCTGTCGAAGCCGTTCTGTCCAGCGAAATGGCAATGCCGATCGAAAGCCTTGACCTGTCTGTGCGCAGCTACAACTGCCTCAAGCGTGAAGGCATCAACACGGTCAGCGAATTGGTTGCTCTCTCTGAGCACCAGCTCATGAACATTCGCAACTTCGGACAGAAGTCCGTTGACGAGGTTCGCGACAAGTTGGTCGAAATGGGCCTGTCGTTGAAGGACCCCATGCCCGGATTCGATGGCGCAGCGTTCTACAGCGGCCTGGAATCAGAAGAAGAGTACTAAATCGGTGGTTTCCCACCGCTCAGCGTGACACACGGAAGAGAACACAACAATGCCTAAGCCCACTAAAGGACCCCGCCTCGGAGGCGGACCTGCCCACGAGCGCTTGATGCTGGCGAACCTGGCTACCGCCCTGTTCACCCACGGACGCATCCAGACCACCGAGACGAAGGCTAAGCGCCTGCGTCCCTTGGCTGAGCGCATGGTCACCTTCGCAAAGCGCGGTGACCTGCACGCGAGGCGTCGCGTGATGACGATCATCCGCGACAAGTCGGCTGTGCACAAACTCTTCATGGAGATTGCTCCTCTGGTCGACAAGCGCGAAGGTGGCTACACCCGCATCGTCAAGACCGGCTACCGCAAGGGTGACAACGCCCCCATGGCAGTGATCGAGCTCGTTCTTGAGCCTGTCAACCCCAAGCCCAAGACCAAGAAGGCTAAGCCTGAGCCCGAGAAGCCCACCGTTGTTGCCGCCGAGGCAGCTCCTGAGGTTGTTGAAGAGCTCGACATGGTTGAGGGCGCTGAGGAGACCACGGAATCTGTGGAGGTAGCGGTGGAAGAAACCACCGAAGCCCCCGCAGAAGACGTTGTTGAGGAAGCTCCTGCAGCCGACGAGGTGCCAGCTGAGGAACCCGCTGAGGAACCCGCTGCGGAAGAACCCGCAGCTGAGGAACCAGCAGCTGAGGCAGCCGATGAGGCTCCTGCCGAAGAAGAGACCAAGTAGTTCAGAGTTTCAACCCTCGGCTCTACACTGTCTGAGGTGAGAACACGGCTTCGTATTGACCTCGCCTATGCGGGTGGAGGCTATTCGGGGTGGGGCATTCAACCCCGGTTGAAAACCGTGCAGAACGAGCTGGAGCAGGCTCTGGCCACCACGCTCCGGATCGATCGTTCTCTCGTGCGAACTGTGGTTGCTGGTCGCACTGACGCGGGTGTTCACGCGCTTGGCCAAGTGTGCCACTTTGACCTTCCTGAAGGGGTAGAGCTCACCACGGCGGGCCTTGCGAACCTGGGCAAGAAGGTTCAGGGCGCTCTGCGCCAGGAACCCATCACCATCAACCGGATTTCCGTGGCGCCGGACGGGTTTGACGCCAGGTTTTCCCCGCTGTCTCGCACCTACCAATACCGGATCGCTGATTCACAGGCGGTCAATAATCCACTGCACCGTGCTTTCACCCTCCAGAACACGTATCCGTGCGATTTTCCTTCGATGGTGGAGCTTGGGCACCAACTGGTCGGCCTTCACGATTGGGCGGCGTTTTGCCGACCCCGCGTGGGGGCGACAACAATTCGTGAACTTCAGTCCTATGACTGGGTGCGCGATCATGATGGGGTCATGGTGGCAACGATCACCTCCGATGCCTTCTGTCACTCGATGGTGCGGGCACTAGTGGGAGCTGCGGTGGCAGTGGGGCGCGGAAAACTCACCATCGCCCAGGTGTTGGCCATACGGGAAGCCAAAAAGAGGACCAGCGACTTCGTCATCATGCCGCCCCACGGGCTCGCACTGGTGTCGATTGCGTATCCCGACGATGCGGAGTTAGCCGAGCGGGCTGCGCTCACCCGCAACAGGAGAGCTGCTGACCCGGATTGACCCCTGTGGTTATGTCCTCTAAGCTGGGACGCTGGTGCCAGTCGCCGACTGTGTACTTGGTTGAGCCCTCCACCGGGTAGTTCTCTCACGAGAACGCCCACCGGAGTGGGATTCACGAACTCCTCGAACCGTAAAGGAATGTCGCATGACGCGCACATTTTCACCCAAGCCTGCTGATGTTCAGCGCAACTGGCTGGTTATCGACGCCACTGATGTGGTGTTGGGACGCCTTGCGTCCCACACGGCAGCTCTGCTTCGCGGCAAGCACAAGCCCACCTTCGCCCCTCACATGGACATGGGCGACCACGTCATCATTGTGAACGCCGAGAAGGTTGCGCTCACTGGGTCCAAGTTGACTCAGAAGATGGCCTACCGCCACTCGGGTTTCCCGGGCGGACTCACCGCAACCAGCTATGCAGATCTTCTGGAGAAGAACCCCGTTCGCGCCGTGGAAAAAGCGATCCGTGGAATGCTTCCCAAGAACACCCTTGGCCGTGCCCAGATGGACAAGCTCAAGGTCTATGCGGGTGCAGATCACCCTCACCAGGCTCAATTGCCTAAGCCCTACTCTCTCGACCAGATCGCGCAGTAGCGCTAGAGCCTTAAGGACACAGAACAATGGACAAGACAGAAGAGACCGTGGAAGCCGCAGAAGGCGCAGAATCTGTAGAGGCTGTGGAAATTCCCGAGACTTACACCACCGAGACTCCTGCTAACGCAGTTGTTGAGAAGAAGCCCCGCCCCGCCCTCACCGTGGGTGGAAACGCTGTGGGCCGGCGCAAGCAGGCTATTGCCCGCGTTCGCTTGGTTCCGGGTTCCGGCAACTACACCGTGAACGGCCGCACTCTCGAGGCGTACTTCCCCAACAAGCTCCACCAGCAGCTGATCAACGACCCGTTCACGGTTCTTGACCTCGGCGGAAGCTACGACGTTGTCGCACGCATCACCGGTGGTGGCCCGTCCGGCCAGGCTGGTGCACTGCGTCTGGGTATCGCTCGTGCGTTGAACCTGATTGACGAAGAGAACAACCGCCCCTCGCTCAAGAAGTCTGGATTCCTCACCCGGGATTCACGCGTGAAAGAGCGTAAGAAGGCCGGTCTCAAGAAAGCCCGTAAGGCACCGCAGTACTCGAAGCGTTAATCGCTTCCACGACGGGTCGCACCGATGGGTCGCTTATTTGGCACCGACGGGGTCCGGGGTCTCGCTAATGGCGAGCTCACCGCGGACCTTGTCGTTCGCCTGTGCCAAAGCGCTGCCGTCGTTCTTACCAAGGGTCGTCATGCTGATGAACTCAAGGCCGAGGGCCGCAGGCCGAGAGCCGTTG
This sequence comes from Pontimonas sp., assembly GCA_044341675.1. Taxonomy (GTDB): domain Bacteria; phylum Actinomycetota; class Actinomycetes; order Actinomycetales; family Microbacteriaceae; genus Pontimonas. The sequence continues at coordinate 16,582 of JBIIRH010000010.1, read as the reverse complement.
TGGCACGAGACCCCAGGGTCTCAGGACAGTTTCTGGCCTCTGCGGTATCAGCGGGTCTAGCCAGCTCAGGCATTGATGTCTTTGACGCCGGTGTTGTTCCCACACCCGCGGCCGCCTTCCTGGTGAAGGAGGGCAATTTTGATTTTGGTGTGATGGTCTCTGCCTCCCACAACCCAGCACCGGACAATGGAATCAAGTTTTTCTCCCTGGGTGGAACAAAGCTCCCCGATGAGGTCGAAGACCGCATCGAGGCAGCGATGTCGGAACCACCGCTTGCTCCCACGGGCGATGGTGTGGGGCGCATCACGCGCTTTGCCGATGCCGAGGACCGCTATGTCCTGCACCTGCTGGCGACTCTGGATCGCAGCCTCGAGGGAATCCACGTGGTGGTCGACTGCGCCCACGGCGCGGCCTCTGGTATTTCCCCTCGCGTGTTCCGTGATGCTGGTGCAACGGTCACTGTCATCGGCAGTGAACCAGACGGTTTGAACATTAACAAGGGCTATGGATCTACTCACCTGGAGCCACTCCAGGAGGCGGTGCTCTCCCTCGGTGCTGATTTTGGTATTGCCCACGATGGGGACGCCGATCGGGCGCTCGCTATTGACCACCACGGACGTGTCATTGACGGCGACCACATCATGGCCATCCTTGCGGTGTCCATGAAGGAGGCCGGGACCCTAGTAAAGGACACTCTGGTCACCACCGTGATGTCGAACCTGGGCCTTCGGAAGGCTATGGAAGCCCACGGTATTGCCCTCAAAGAGACCGCTGTTGGTGACCGCTATGTGCTGGAAGAGCTTGCCGCCTCAGGTTTGAGCCTCGGTGGCGAGCAATCCGGCCACATCATCATGAGTCAGCACGCGACCACCGGTGATGGAATTTTGACGGGTATTCAGCTGGCCCGAGAGGTTGTCCGCACGGGAAAATCACTGGCTGAGCTCGCCGATGTGATGGATGTTTTCCCTCAGGTTCTCAAGAACGTGTCTGGAGTCGACCGCTCTCGTTTGGCCACTGACGAAGTGGTCTCGGCCACGGTTGCGGCAATTGAAGCCGAGCTTGGCGATAGTGGCCGAGTGCTGTTGAGGCCCTCTGGCACCGAAGCACTTATTCGGGTCATGGTGGAGGCCGCTGATGAGCACACCGCCCACCAGATGGCCGACCGCCTGGTGGAGGTAGTTCGCACTCAGCTGGCGATCTAAATACGCCGCAGAGAGATCTTGTTGACTCGGTGATCCGAGTCTTTTTGTAAGACGAGCGATGCGCGGGGCCTAGTCGGCAAAATATTGTCGCGAAGGTTTGGCTCGTTGATGCTGGTCCAGAGCCTCTTGGCCTCAGCACGAGCTTCGGCCTCATTCAGGCTCGCATAGCGGTGGAAGTAGCTGCGGGGGTCACTAAAGGCACCCTGTTGCAGGTGGAGAAAGCGTTCCTCATACCAGGAGGCAATATCCGTGGTTCTCGCATCCACGTAAATGCTGAAATCGAACAGGTCACTCACGGCAAGGGCGGAGTTTGTGGCTGGCGGCGCCAAGACATTGAGCCCTTCGATGATGACGATGTCGGGGTGGGAAATCTCGTCTGTTTGATCAGGAACCCTGTCATAGAGAAGGTGTGAATAGACCGGGGCGCCAACAGGAGAGACCCCGCTCTTAATGCGCGACACAAAGCGCAGGAGGGCCCGTCTGTCATAGCTTTCCGGGAATCCTTTGCGCTCAAGAAGCCCCTTTTTCTTGAGCTCTGCCAGTGGCAGCAAGAATCCGTCAGTGGCAATCAAAGCAACGTTCGGGGTGTCGGGGTTTCTCTCGAGCAGGGTCTTCAGAACTCGAGAAGTGGTGGACTTGCCGACAGCGACGCTGCCGGCAATTCCGATGATGAAGGGGGTGTGGCCGAGATCATCACCCAGGAACTGGCGGGTCATGTAGTGGAGGTGGCGTGAGCCCTCCACGTAGAGAGTCAACAGTCTCGCCAGTGGTTGATACACCTCGGTGACTTCGTTCGCATCGAGCATGTCGCCAGCGGATCGAACCCTCGCGAGATCGTCCTCAGTCAGTGGCAAAGGCGAACGAGGGGCAAGCTCTGCCCAGCTAGCGCGGTCATAATCAACAAAAGGGCTGCCGTTGTCGAGACCGTTGGACGCGTTGGCCATCACACCAGGGTAGTGCGCCGGCTCTCTGGGCGCCCATCGCCTAGACTCGCAGTCATGTGTGGAATTGTCGGTTACGTCGGGGAGAGGTCCTCTATTGAGGTCCTTCTTGGCGGTCTGCGGCGTCTGGAATACCGCGGTTATGACTCCGCTGGTGTCGCCATTGTCACCCCTGATAAAGGCTTGGTTTCTCACAAGCGCTCGGGAAAACTCGGCATTCTCAGTGACGATTTAGGCCACAGCCCACTTCCCGAGGGCCACACCGGTATTGCTCACACCAGATGGGCCACCCACGGTGGTCCCACCGATGAAAACGCCCACCCTCACCTGGGTGATGGTGGCAAATTGGCGTTGATTCATAACGGCATTATTGAAAACTTCCACGAGCTCAAGCAGGAGCTGCTTGCCGAGGGCGAAGAGTTTCTCAGCGAAACGGATTCCGAGGTCGCAGCCCTGATGGTGGGCCGCAGTTACCGGGAGCACGGCGATCTCACGAAGGCCATGCAAGAGGTCGTTGGTCGCCTTGAGGGCGCATTCACCCTGCTGGTCGTCCACCAGGATGAGCCAGGTGTTGTGGTGGGAGCTAGGCGCAATTCACCCTTGGTCGTGGGACTTGGAGAGGGAGAAAACTTCCTGGGCTCTGACGTTGCAGCCTTTGTCGCTTACACAAAGAAGGCTATGGCTCTCGGCCAAGACCAGATTGTCACCCTGCGCTCCACAGAGGTGAGCGTCATTACCTTTGATGGCAAACCCGTTGAGGCAGCACCCTTTGATATTGACTGGGACGCCACCGCTGCTGACAAGGGCGGTTGGTCAAGCTTTATGGCCAAGGAAATCTCCGAAGAACCAGAGGCTGTGGCCAACACGATTCGTGGCCGCCTTGGCGACGACGGAACAGTCGTGCTGCCCGAGCTCGATGGGCTAATCGGGGATGGCAGCGCCATCAACCGGATTATCTTTGTCGCCTGCGGGACGGCCTCCTACGCCTCTATGGTCGGTGTGTACGCGATTGAAAAGTGGTCGGGGATTCCTGTTGGCGTTGAGCTCTCCCACGAGTTCCGTTACCGCGAGCCAGCTATTGACGAGCACACCTTGGTGGTCTCGGTCAGCCAGTCCGGTGAAACCATGGACACTCTGATGGCCGTTCGCTACGCCGCGGAGCGCGGAGCCAAGACTCTCTCGATTTGTAACACCCAGGGCGCCACCATTCCCCGTGAATCCGGTGCCGCGCTCTATACCCACGCGGGACCCGAGGTGGCCGTCGCTTCCACGAAGGCGTTTCTTGCTCAGGTTGTGGCCTGCTATTTGCTTGGCATGTATCTGGGGCAAGCCAGGGGCTTGCTTAGTGCCAAGGAATCAGCGGCGCTCGCCGATGACCTTCACAAACTTCCTGGTCAGCTCGAAGAGATGGTGAAGACCGGTCCTCGCATCCAGGAGCTTGCTCGCTGGATGGCCGACACCCGCTCGGTGCTCTATTTGGGCCGTCACGTGGGATACCCGATTGCTCTCGAGGGCGCTCTGAAGCTCAAAGAGCTTGCCTATATCCACGCTGAGGGTTTCGCCGCCGGTGAGCTCAAGCATGGGCCAATCGCCCTTATTGAGCCTGGCCAAATTGTTTTTGTCATAGTGCCAAGCCCGAGAGACCCCATGTCGCTGCACAGCAAGGTCGTCTCCAACATCCAGGAGATCCGCGCCCGCGGAGCACGCGTCATCGCCCTGGCTGAGCAAGGTGATGCTGCTGTCCTACCCTTCGCTGACGAGGTCATTACTATTCCGTTGGCCTCCACCTTCATGGAACCCCTCTTGGCGGTTGTTCCCCTCCACATTTTTGGCATGGAACTCGCCGCAGCCAAGGGACTCGATATTGACCAGCCCCGCAACCTCGCCAAATCTGTGACCGTGGAGTAGCTCGCGGAGCGTGGCGATGACCGTGTTGGGTGTGGGGGTAGACCTAGTAGATATCGAGCGATTCAGTCGTGCCCTCGAGCGAACACCAGCTCTTCGGCAACGGCTCTTTGGTCCCCTGGACACAGAGTCCCAGGACTTGGCTGGTCAGTCACTCGCTGCGAGATTTGCAGCCAAAGAGGCCACGCTGAAGGCGCTCGGTGGCAATGTCCCCGGCTTCTCCTGGCACGACATTCAAGTCTCAGGCGAGCGTGGTCAGCAACCCAAGCTCGTCCTCTCCGGCGGGGTTGCCGAGCGCGCTGCGCACTCCGGTGTCACCAGCACCCACCTGTCGTTGTCTCACGATGCCGGCATGGCCATCGCTTTCGTTGTTGTCGATGGTGAGGCCAGCTCGTGACGACCTCCATGAGAGAAGCGCTAGTTAGGCCACAGGCCATCTCGCACAACGTCCAGGCAATCCGTAGCGCGACCTCTGCCGTCAAAACTCTCGTGGTCGTGAAGGCAGATGGTTATGGCCACGGTGCCCTGACGGCTGCCCGTGGGGCACTAGAGGGTGGAGCCGACTGGCTTGGCACGGCCGATGTTGACGAGGCCCTGGAACTGCGCCAGGCCGGTATCACCGCGCCTGTGCTCTCGTGGCTCTTCGGGCCCGACGACGATCTTTCTGCTGCCCTAGGGAATTCGATAGACCTGGGGGTGTCCTCGCTGGCGCAGCTTGACCAGATCGTGTCCCAGGCCACCGCAGGAACAGTCGCCAGGGTCCATCTCAAAATCGACACCGGCCTTGGCCGGAGCGGGGCAAGCGTGGATCAGTGGGGCGCGCTCTGTGAAGCGGCAGCGACCGCAGAACGCGCCGGCACCATCCGCGTGGTGGGCGTCTATAGCCACCTCTCTGGTGCCAGCGCTGAGGCTGACGTGGCCCAGGGGGCAGTCTTCACTCTCGCCTGCGATCAGGCGAGAGCCGCTGGCTTGGATCCTGAGCTCTGTCACATTTCGGCTAGTAACGCGACGAGTAATTCTCCAGAGCTTGCCGGTGACATGGTGCGCATCGGTATTGCTGCCTACGGGGTGCCAGTACCGGGGCGTTTTGCAGAGCTGGGGCTTCGCCCGGCCATGCGGCTTAGTGGACAGGTGGTGTTGACCAAGAGAGTGCCGAGCGGGCAGGGGGTGGGCTATGGCCACACCTACCGAACGACAACAGAGACGACTCTGGCGCTTGTTCCACTGGGATATGCCGATGGCGTGCCCCGGCACGCTTCCTCTGCTGGACCAGTGGTAATTGCTGGCGAGCGCTTTAGCGTCTCTGGCCGGATTTCCATGGACCAGTTCAGTGTTGATGTGGGAGACCACACAGTTCGCGAGGGCGACTGGTGTGTGCTCTGGGGCGACCCGGCCGAGGGGCACCCGAGCGTCGAGGAGTGGGCCGAGGCGGCTGGAACCATTGGCTACGAGATGATCACCCGGATCGGCCCCAGGGTTCCTCGGGTGATTGAGCGATGAACCTGGAGGTTCCCACCAGTGACGCGATGGAACGTTTCGGCGAATCATTAGCCCGTGTAGCTAAGGCCGGCGACGTGATCATTCTGACCGGCGAGCTTGGTGCCGGGAAGACCACTTTTGCCCGGGGATTTGGTCGAGCACTGCACTTAGCAACGCCGATGTCGAGCCCCACGTTTGTTGTGGCACGGACGCACCAGCCGAGCACGGCTGGCCAACCACCGGTCGTTCACATTGACGCCTACCGCATTGGCTCGCTTGCCGAGATGGCAGATCTCGATGTCGATTCCGACTCGAGCATTGTCCTGGCCGAGTGGGCGGCTCCCTATGCGAGCGCTCTGTCTGATTCATGGCTCGAGATTGTCGTGGAACGCCCGGTCGCGACAGAGCTTCTCGATATCGAGTCGGATGAGCCACGTCAGCTGAGCATCAGCGCTCATGGGCCTCGCTCTGCCAACTACGACCGCTTCCTCACGGCTGCGGGAGACTTCTCGTGATTCTCGCCATTGATTCGTCGATGGGGACCTCGGTGGCAGTCGTGTCGCTCGAAGGGCAGGTTCTTGCAAATCTCCAGAGCGATGACCCCCGCGCTCACGCGGAGCTACTCGGGGTGCTGCTGACGAATGCTCTTGAGCAGGCTGGCGTCGCCCCGGGCGACCTCACCGGCGTTGCCATGGGCATTGGCCCCGGCGCCTTCACCGGCCTGCGGGTCGGGATGGCAGGCGCTCAGGCCTTTGCGCTCTCCAGGAATCTTCCGCTCTATCCGGTGGTGAGCCACGATGCGCTGGGGTGGACCGTCGACACCGACACCGTGGTCGTCACCGACGCCCGACGCGGCGAGGTCGCTTTTTCTGTCTATTCACCCTCTGCCCCGCTGCGCCGTGTGCGCGGCCCCGAACTATCGACGCCAGCCCTGGTTGATGAAGCCCTGGGTGATGCCGCTGCCCTGCCCCGCATTGTGGGCGTGAGTATCGACGCCTCAGTCTTGGCTCTGGTCGCCCTCCACGCGCTATCCGAGGGGCTTCCACTGCCGGAAGCGCAGCCGATGTATTTGCGGGCACCCGATGTGACGGTGAAGCCATGACTTATCTGCTCTCCCGCGCAGTGTTGGAGGACCTCCCCGCGATGATCTCGTGGGAGGGGGCTCTTTTTGGCACCGACGCGTGGTCACCCGAGGTGATGGTCGCCGAGCTTTCCCATCCCGCCAGTTACTACCTTGTTGCCAGGCCGGACGGGGACGATGCAATCGTCGGCTATGCCGGGTTGCGCGCAGGCAATAGCGGGGGTGATGGCGACATCCAGACGGTCGCCGTGGCCCCCGAACACCGCGGCAAAGGCCTTGGACGATTGCTCGTCGAAGCTCTCCTTAGCGAAGCGCGCCAGCGCTTAGCGAGCTCGGTCTTCTTGGAGGTGCGCGCCGACAATGATGCGGCCCGTGGCCTCTATACGAGCTTGGGATTCCAAGAAATTGACCGTCGCACCGGGTACTACCAACCAGACGGCGTTGACGCCATCGTCATGACCCTTGTACTTGGTGCACCAGAGCCTGGATGGGCGGTGGGGAATGACTGAGCCGCTGGTGCTGGGCATTGAGACCAGCTGTGATGAAACCGGTGTGGGAATTGTTCGCGGCAACACCCTGTTGGCCAACATCGTTGCTTCTTCCATGGATGAGCACGCCAGATACGGGGGCGTTGTGCCAGAGGTTGCAGCACGAGCACACCTTGAGGCGCTGCCCTCGGTCCTGACCGAGGCCCTAGAGAAGGCCGGTGTCAGCTTCGCCGAGCTCGACGCGATTGCGGTCACTACGGGCCCAGGTCTTGCTGGAGCATTGATGGTGGGAGTCGGGGCAGCCAAGGCTTTGGCCGTGAGCCTCGGTATTCCCCTCTATGCGGTCAACCATCTGGTCGGTCACGTCGGTGTTGAGGCTCTTCGGGACACCGAGGACACCCTCGTGACACCCACCATCGCCCTGTTGGTCTCTGGAGGACACACCTCGCTCCTCCTGGTCAACGATTTAGTCTCCGACGTCGTGATGTTGGGGGAGACCATCGATGACGCCGCCGGCGAAGCCTTCGACAAGGTCGCCCGCGTCCTTGGCCTGCCCTACCCCGGGGGCCCTCACATCGACCGGGTGGCCAAGGATGGCGATCCCACCTACTTTCACTTCCCTCGTGCTCTGACCCAACACAAGGATCAGGAACACCACCGCTATAACTTCTCTTTTTCTGGGCTCAAGACTGCGGTCGCACGCTTTGTCGAGGCAAAAAATCACGCGGGGGAGCCCCTAGAGGTCGCGTCCATCGCCGCATCCTTCCAGGAGGCGGTGGCCGACGTGTTGGTCTCCAAGGCCTTAGCCGCGTGCAAGGAACACGGGGTTCCCCGGCTGCTTCTTGGTGGCGGTGTCGCTGCGAACTCGAGAGTCCGGGCGCTTGCCGAAGACCGTTGCGCCGAAGCGGGAGTGGAGCTTCGCATTCCTCCGCTGTCGCTCTGCACCGACAACGGCGCCATGATCGCTGCAGTTGGCGCCGAGCGGATTATGAAAGGGTTTGCCCCCTCTGCTTTGGATAGCGCTGTGGATTCGACTATGCCAGCGTCACTGGTCCAAATGTGACCACATTGTTCTGGAACCTGTCACAGTAGGAGACGACATTATGGGCCACGTTTCACGGGAGGGTTAGGTCAATGGACGAGCAGAGAGACACCGAGCTACCTAGCCAATCTCCGATTGGTGGGCTGCAGGTTCGTGAGGTTTCCCGCGAGACCAAGGGACCATTGCGAGCGCGCCGAACGGCCGCACCGGGGTTCGGCTGGAGCAAGGCCTCGCTGTGGATGGGCATCGTCAGTCTTGCCCTTGCCCCGGCGTTTGGAATTGGGGTAATTCCTGCAATTCTGTCGATTGTGGTTGGCCACATTGCCAAGTACCGAGAGCCCCAGGGGATCCCTCGCTCACGGGTGGGCATGGCGCTCAGCTACATTGCGCTGGTCGTCGGCACAGCGGTTCTAGTCTTCGTCGCCTTGCCCATCGCTTTCGCGTTCCTCGTCAGCGCCGGCTATATCCTGGCCGACTGAGCCCAGTCGCTTCGCGAGAAGTGCAGTCTTCTGGCCTTTGACGCGGGTCAAGATCAGCGTTGCGCTGCCGGAGCCCGTGAGCGGCAGTGTCTTTCGCAACTGCGCGGGATCGATGTCGATCCCTCGTTTCTTGATTTCTATGTGCGCCAGGTTTGCTCCGGCAATCAGGGCGTTGACGTTCTTCGGGCTGTAGGGGGCGTGCTCGATGATCTGGAATCCCTGCATCAGGGGACTCTGATGTGCTGTGGCAGAGCTGAAATACGCGATGCTCTCATCGATCATGGTCGCATCTAGTGAGCGCGCAAGATCTCCGATCAAGCGAGCCCTGATGATGCCGCCATCGGGTTCGTAGAGATATTCCTGGAGATCCCCTAGTTCAGCGTCCGGAGAATCAGCAGTAGCGACCATTTCGGCGGTGCCGCCACGGGAAATCACCAAAGCGCTTCTGGTCACACCCTCGCGCTTCAGCGCACCGCTCCAGAGGACCATCTCGACAACGGTTCCGTGGTGTGAGACCCACTGGGCTTCGACACCGTCTGGAATAAGGTCGCGATCCATGCCAGGCGCAAGCTTGATTCCCGTCGGTCGTTGGGCGGCCATCTCAAAGACCCAATCCAGTGAGGGGGACCAGTCCGCGGGGTTGTGAAGTCTGGTGGCGCCCTCTCTGCGGGCTGGATCAATCCACAGCGCTTGTGAGCCGGAGAGATCAGCCTCTCGAACATCAGCGTTGATGACCGTGATGTCTGGGAATGGCGCCAGGTTATAGCTTACGAGTGCCGCCGTTGCGGTGTCGCGCTCGATGGCAGTGACCTGGATTCCCAGTCCTGCAAACGCTAAAGAATCAGCACCGATGCCGCACCCGGCATCGATGAGCGATGTTATGCCAGCGGCACGGAATCGCCCCGCATGGTGGCTTGCCACATCGAGGCGAGTTGCTTGTTCCAGGCCTTCCTTGGTGAACAGCATCCGTGGGGCAAAATCCCCAAACTTCTCCTGGGCTTTCGTGCGCAGGGACAGTTGATTCATCACCGCGTGAACCCGCTCGATGGGGTGTGAAGCCTTCCGCAGCCGGCTTACCGTTGCCAGGACATCGTCCTTGCTGGTGGGGGTGGGTGTCTCCTCCAGAAGACGCAGGGTCTCGGGAGTGAGTAGCGCCTCTACTTCGGGGTAATCCACGGGCTCATTCTCTCAGTCCGACACGACCTGGCACTCGTATTGCGCGAGTGCTAATGGGTTCGCTACAGTTGGCTTAGCACTCGGATAGTGAGTGTGCTAACGAATAGTCTCAGAAAGAGGTCAACCGTGTCGGTCTCCATCAAGCCGCTCGAAGATCGCATCGTGATCAAGCAGGTTGAAGCAGAGCAGACCACTGCTTCTGGCCTGGTCATTCCTGACACCGCGAAAGAAAAGCCTCAGGAAGGCGAAGTAGTCGCAGTGGGCCCAGGTCGCTTTGACGACAATGGCAACCGCGTCCCTATGGACGTTGCTGTGGGCAATCGTGTTCTGTACTCCAAGTACGGCGGAACCGAAGTGAAGCTTGGCGCAGACGAGTACCTCGTCTTGTCAGCTCGCGACGTTCTTGCCATCGTGGAGCGCTAACCGCGATTTACTAGTCATTACAAGAAGGCCCACACATCGTGTGGGCCTTCTTCGTTGTCTGGCCGGGTATAGCCTTGCCCGGTGAGTGAGTCGAAGCGCAGACGGGACGGGTTACTGTCCGCGGCCGCTGCGTATAGTCTCTGGGGCTTTCTGCCCGTCTACTTTGTGGCCCTGCAGCCCAGTGGCGCCGTCGAAATTGTCGGGTGGCGTATCGCCCTGTCCTTGATCTTCTGTGTCGTCATTCTGTTGGTGATGCGCAGGGCCAGAACGACGTTTGGCCTTCTGGCGGGGCGTGCCATGGTGGGCTGGAGCGCTTTGGCGGCAGTGTTTATCCTCATCAACTGGGGCGTCTATGTCTATGCGTCCTTGAACGCATTTATCGTGGAAGCCGCCCTTGGCTACTTCATCAACCCGTTGGTCACCGTCGGCCTTGGCGTCATCGTGTTGAAAGAGACTCTGCGTCCACTGCAGTGGGTAGCGCTTGGCCTCGCAGTGGTGGCCGTGGTTGTGTTGGCCATTGGGTATGGAGCGTTTCCCTTTATCGCGCTGACTTTGGCGTTTTCCTTTGGTTTCTATGGTTTTGTGAAGAACCGTATGGGCCCGGGTGTCAAGGCAATCGATAGTTTGACCTTGGAAACACTCTGGCTGGCACCGCTTGCAGTTGGCCTACTGGTCTGGGTCGCGCTGGGGTCTGGGCTAACGCTCGGAACCCTCGGGCCCTGGCACACCCTGCTGCTTTTGTCAGCGGGCGCCGTCACCTCGATACCACTGCTGTTCTTTGGCGCTGCCGTGCGACGCCTTCCACTGTCTGTGCTCGGGCTCATGCAGTATGTGGCGCCGGTGTTGCAGTTTCTGCTCGGTGCCGTTGTGATGGGCGAAGATATGCCCTTCGAGCGCTGGGTTGGCTTTGCAATCGTGTGGTTTGCTTTGATTTTGCTGAGTGCGGATGCCCTCGGAAACCGGCGGAATCGGTTTCATATTCCGCCAAGTTAGGCGATTTTTGGCCATATCTGACCGGGTTTAGTGTTTCGGCATGTTACACGGATGTGACCAAACTGGCTTGTCCCAGCCACAATCTGGGCCTAAGTTAGATACTTGTGGCTGTGTTCCGCATGGCCACTTTCTTTACACCAAGTAACTATTAAGGAGCATCATGAGCGTATTTTCGAAGGTTGGGAGTGGCATTGCCATTCTCGCAGCCTCCGCGCTAGTGCTCAGCGGCTGTGCCGCTGATGGAGCAACCGAAGAGGCGACCGAAGAGGCCGCTGTTGTTGGGGACTTGACCCTCAAGATCGGTACCGCACTTCCGCAGACCGGAAACCTTGAATTCCTCGGACCACCCGAAGAAGCCGGTGTTTCACTTGCCATCCAGGACATCAACGAGGCTGCCGCAGGCATCACCGTTGAGGTTGAGTGGGGCGACTCTGGAGACACCGACAACAAGGCATACGAAACTGAGATTCCCCGTCTGCTCAACGCAGGCGTGTCTGCAATCTTGGGTGCCGCATCGTCTGGTACCTCCCTTCAGTTCATCGACCAGGTCATCGCAGCGAACGTAATTCAGTTCTCTCCTGCTAACACCTCGGCCGCATTCACCACCTACGAGGACAATGGTCTGTACTGGCGTACCGCGCCTTCTGACGTTCTCCAGGGTGAGGTGCTCGGAAACTGGCTCGCTGAAGACGGTCACCAGAACATCGCAATGCTCGTTCTGAACGACTCTTACGGCACCGGTCTTGCTCAGTTCACCACGGAGGCCTTCGAGGCTGCCGGTGGTTCTGTGCTCGCAGCACCGACCTACAACACGGGAGACACCAACTTCACCTCTCAGATCAACGAGGTGCTCGCTGTTGACCCCGACGCCATTGTCCTCATCACCTTCGAAGAGGCCAAGACCATCATTCCTGAGCTGTTGAGCCAGTACCCCTCCGACCAGATCTACATGGTCGACGGTAACCTCGCCAACTTCAGCGAAGACTTCGACGCTGGCACCATGACCGGCGCGAAGGGAACCCTTCCTGGTCTCGACACCAACGCGATCGGTGACTTCACCACTCGCATGAACGAGCACTGGGTTGCCGAAGGCAACGCAGACCTCGAGGGTGTCTTCGCCTACGGTGCTGAGGCATACGACGCAGTCGTACTCCTCGCTCTTGCAGCTCTTGCTGCAGGTGCAACCGATGGTCCTACTGTCGCTGGCAAGCTCCAGGAAGTTTCTGGTGGCTCCGGTGGTGGCGAGAAGTGCTTCAGCTTTGCTGAGTGTGCTGCCATCATCGTTGCCGGTGGCGTTGCTGACTATGACGGCGTGTCCGGTCCTATCACCTTCAACGAGGTGGGCGACCCGACTGAAGCCAGCATCGGTAAGTACATCTACCTTGAGGACAACACCTACGAGCCTTTCGCAGGCTAAGTGGTGAGTCACCTCAACTGAGGTAACAACGTGGGCCCCGGGGAAACCCGGGGCCCACGTTCGTTTAACCGCGAACCCGCTCTCTCACGTCAGCGCTGAGCACGCAGTCTTCGGAGAGGCGTGGGGGTGTTCGAATCCCCCATTCTCCGCTCTGATACAGAAAACACCGTAAATCCAATGATTTGACGGGGTTTTTCTTTACCCAAAACACCTAAATGGCGTAGAAAGATGGCATAGAAAGCACTTCTCTTCCATTAGCGTCTGTTGCTAGCCCAGCTAAGCACACCAGCAGAAGCTGTATAGACACCAAGAATTGCCCAGTGCGAAACAAATGCTCCGACTAGCAAACCGAAAGCCAGCTCCTGATCAAGCCCAAAGAGACTCAGCGAGCCAGTTAGGAATCCAGTCAGTGCAAGAGCGAAAATTACTCCAGAGAGCACACTGGACTTGATCGCTATCGCAGAGGACTTCCGCACTATAAGAACCTCTCTTTCGTCGCCTGGCTGGAACTCTGATAGTCGGTCAAACTCGGTTGCTGCCCTTCCTTTTGAGAATGCGTAGATAAGAAGTAGAACCATTGCGGCAGATGCGACAACGACTGCCACCATCAGTTGACCTGCAAAAAGAAACAGGCTGCTCCCCACTAGGCAGATTCCTAAAATGCTGTAGTTGAATCCAGAAATCCGAAAATCAAGCAGTTTCTTGCTATTCACAAAAGAGCTCCTCAATCTTTAGGTTGAATATTTTTGCCAGACGAAAAGCAAGCTCCAGTGAAGCCGAATATCTCCCCACCTCAATCGAGTTGATGGTTTGCCGAGAGACTTCGGCTAGCTCTGCAAGCTCGGCTTGACTGATGCCTCTTGCTAATCGCTCGCGACGCAGGTTGCTTTTCATAATGTAAAGCTAACTTGACATTGTGTATTTGTCAAGTTGGCTTTACATCCTTTTTTTATTCTTAAGCGAAAAGAAAATGCCAGCCTGGAAAATCCAAACTTTGGCTTACCAATGGCGTAGAGAGATGGCGTAGAAAGTGATTTGGCAGACCATAACCCCAGTATTTATGCGGGTAGAAGGACGGTAGTGCGAATCAAGCATTCTCCGCCAGCAACTCCCTTGATTTAGAGCCTCAGCAGGGGCGTTTATCAGGGGAGTTTTTGCTGCTTGTGCAGTTGTATGTGCAATTGACAGAGCCAAGCAAGGTCTGACTTGAAGTTATTGTGGGGGATTTTGATGATCAGGACTTTCTAGCCAGTCATCAAAAGTGGTTTTCCCCACAATCGTTTCGCCCTTTCCGCGCAAATCGCCTGAAGCCATGCCTCTTCCAAAAACCCCTGGAAGCGGAAACTCGAGAACCAACTTCTTCAAGCCGTCGAAAGCTATCTGCCTTCGAGCCAGATCAGCTAAAACTTCATTTCTTGGACCAACCAAATCCGTTGCGCGCTTAAGTGGTTTTCCTTCTGCGATATCCACTAGGTGTTGCCCCACTTCCCTTGCTGCCACTGGTCGCATAAGGCATTTTGGAAGAAGCGCAATCGGTCCAGGCATACTTTGCAGTTGCTGGGTCACGAACTCATGAAATTGGGAGGACCTGGCAATTGTGTAGGGGGTTGTTCCTCTTTGGATGGTTCGCTCTTGTTCGAGCTTCCCCGCATAGTAACCACCGTCAATCTCATCGATACCGACGATCGATAAAGCCACGTGGTGTTTCACCCCGGTCTGCGCCTCTGCGCTCAGGATGTTGTTTGTGACGGTTGAAAAGAATTTTCGCGCAGCTTTGGCGCTCAGCGTAGTTTTGTTGGTGACGTCGATGACTACATCCACGCCATCGAGAGCCTCCGCCAAACCCTCGCCAGAAATTAAATCGATGCCATTTCTTCGGGAAATCGAGACAACTTCGTGTCCTCGGTTTTCGGCAGCCGTGACGGCAAACTTACCCACTAGTCCAGTCCCACCGGCGAGAGCAATCTTCATCAAAAACCTCCCTCTCTAAAGTAAGACTCGAGAACGGAAGTGTCCAATTCTGCCGGTGTATTCGTTGGCTTGTTAGCCAATGGCTTAGAAAGATGGCGTAGAAAGTGATTCAGGAAGTCGTAAACCCTGTATTTATGGGGGTAAGAAGGTGGTAGGTCGAATCAAGCGTTCTCCGCCAGTAACTACAACTGACTCAAGTTGCAGGCTTCTCGAGCTGCCGACCATCTCGATCGAATGTAACTCTAAGAGTGAAGGCTTCTGGGGTGGGTCCTAGGTTCCTTAGGGTTCTGAGCTTTCCTTCGGCTTCAGCTATGGTCGGAATGTGTCCTTCTGGTACCCACCAAAGAGCAGTAGTTGCAACGGCAACCTTATGGAACCATTCAAACCTTCGTCGCATGACGTCCACGTGACTGGATTTGTAGACATACTCTTTCAGGGCTTCCAGCGATTCCCACTTGGACATGTTGACTAGGACCCCGGCGCTTTCCTCAACATCCCACTCAAAGGCCTTGATCGAGGTGGCATCGCCTTCCTCGGATTTTAATCTCCACACAAATCCTGGGGACTTATCGGCCTCAGCGTTTACAGGCTCTAGGTTTGCCACAAAGTCCTCAAGAAGCTTGCTATCCAGGGGTTCAATTAGGCGTGCGATGTTTACCTGGACTAATTCCAACTTATTCAAGTCATCTCTCCTGTTTCGAAGACTTTTTCCCAGCTCATTCTAAACAGCCACCAGGAAAGATTTCGATTGATGGCGCGAGTGCTCGAGCACCCGAAATACCCCTTTATCCGCAAGGATAGAAGCTTTATGTTAACTACTTGACAATCTTATTGTTAAGTAGTTAACTAATCTTCATGAATAGAAGCCGAATCACCTTCACGCTGAATGAACTCGTCTATGTCCTGAACTCCACTGCGGATCGGCTGCTTAGGGCAAATTTTGAGCTGACCTATAGCCAGTTTCTCTTTCTTGTAACCCTCATGAGCCAAGACAAACCGACACCTAGTTATCTAGCTGAGTGTTTGGGTGTTTCTCGAGCGGCGGTAAGCCAGCGGCTCTCGTGGTTTCAAGAACGAAGCCTGGTGAAGGTATCGAGGGTATCCGGAAACGAAAAGAATCTGTCCTTGGAGCTCACCCGTAAGGGAGAGATGTTGGCAACCCAGTCTGCAGACTTTTTAGAAAAAGAGTTCAGGATTCTTTTCGATGGAGGTTCTTCTGTTGATCTAGAAAAACTTGACAAGACATTGACGCAGGTAAAGACACAACTAATAAAGAATGCGGAGTCAAGAAATGCAGCCTGAGAAACTATTTGACCTTTCACGCCTAAAACACACTAAATCCTTGTTCTGGCTGGCGATTATCTGCGTCGTGGTTGCAGTTGCACTTATCCCATTGTGGATACTGGATTCAAGGCAACTGCTTGGGGTTTCAGTTTGGGAAAAGCCAATCAAGTTCTATATCTCGGTTGCGATTTTCTCTTTCACTTACTCTTGGCTTAGCTCGTTCCTTACTAGAGGTGGACGTTGGGTCAAGCTCACTGGATTAGTTATCGCAGTCTCCCTTGCCGTTGAGAACGTTCTGATTTTGGCAATGGCAAGCATTGGTGAAACTAGCCATTTCAATGTTTCAACTCCAACCGCCATTGCAATTTGGTCGATCATGGCAACCTTCATTTCAATTGTGCTTTTCTCAACAATCTTCATCAGCTTGATGATCATGTTTCAAAAGCAGCAGGAGTTCAATCTCAAGTTGGCACTTGCCTTAGGAAGCATCAACACTGCGGTTGGTATGGGACTTGCATACTTGATGACTTGGCCAACCGCCAACCAGTTGGCTAACTACCAAGGGATAGCCGGAGCTCACGCAGTCGGTGTCTCAGATGGTGGTCCTGGTTTGCCATTTCTTGGCTGGAGCACAGTCGCAGGAGACTTACGTGTGGGGCACTTCTTCGGACTGCACTCGATTCAGGTGGCAGCGATTCTGC
>JBIIRH010000060.1:0-4332 GCA_044341675.1 Pontimonas sp. | reverse complement strand
GCGTGAGGGCTCGAACCCACCCCACCTAAACCTTAGGCAGATACCCGGTTTCTGGTCCTACACTTCCCTCAGGATGGAAAAACAGCAGCCCAAGAAGTCGGCATTACCTCCCGCTCGTCTGGGACTGCTGGTCATCGTCCTCGGAGTGGCCCTCTATGGCGCCCTGAGTCTGTGGAATTAGGTGGAGGACGATCATGATTGAGAACTTTTGGGCCAACGCGCTGTTCTCGGTAACCCCCACGATTCTCATGGGCATTCTGTTCTGGTGGGTGATGCGCTCCATTCTTCGAGCAGACCGCACGGAACGCGACTCCTACGCAGCTATTGAGCGCGAAGAGCGCCTCAAGCGGGGACTCCCCGTCGACGACTAGGTCTACTTGACCAGCGGGAACAACACGGTCTCGCGAATGCCCAAACCGGTCACGGCCATCAACAAACGGTCGATGCCCATTCCCATGCCACCAGTCGGTGGCATGCCGTGCTCGAGGGCGCGCAGAAAGTCCTCATCCACGCGCATGGCTTCGTCGTCGCCCTTGGCGCCAAGAGCAGCCTGCGCAACAAAACGCTCCCGCTGGACCACCGGATCCACCAGTTCTGAGTAGCCAGTAGCGAGCTCGAAGCCGCGAACATAGAGGTCCCACTTCTCCACGACTCCGGGGATGCTTCGGTGCTCACGAACCAGCGGTGACGTGTCAACGGGGTAGTCCATGACAAAGGTCGGAGCCTTCAGAGACCCAATGACAAAGTGCTCCCAGAGTTCCTCCACGAGCTTCCCGTGAGTGGGCTGCGCCACCTCAATATTGAGCTTCCCGGCCATGGCCAGGAGCTCCTTCACATCGGTCTGGGGGGTAATCTTCGTTCCGCTAGCCTCACTCAGGCTGTCATACATGGAGATTCGATCCCAGGTTCCGCCAAGGTCATATTCCGTGCCATCGGCCCAGGTGACGATGTGGCTGCCAGAGATTGCTGTGGCAGCATTTTGAACCATTTCCTGGGTTAAGTCTGCCATCTGGTTGTAGTCGCCATACGCCTGGTACGCCTCGAGCATCGCGAACTCGGGGCTGTGTGTGGAGTCAGCACCCTCGTTGCGGAAGTTTCGGTTGATTTCAAAGACTCGCTCAATCCCGCCCACCACAGCGCGCTTGAGGAAAAGCTCAGGAGCAATGCGAAGGAAGAGTTCAGTACTAAACGCGTTCGACTGGGTCACAAACGGCCGTGCTGATGCGCCTCCGTGAAGGGTCTGCAACATGGGTGTCTCGACCTCGAGATACCCGTGCTGGGCAAACGTGGCGCGTAAAGACTGGTTGATCAGCGCCCTCTGCCGAACAGTAACCCTGGCTTGCTCGCGCACGATCAGGTCAAGATAACGCTGGCGAACACGGGTTTCTTCGTTGAGCTCGCTGTGCAGATTCGGCAGCGGCATCAATGCCTTTGCGGCGATTTCCCACGCTGTGACCATCACGGAGAGCTCGCCGCGCTTCGAGGCAATTACTTCTCCCTCAACAAAGACGTGGTCGCCAAGATCAACAAGATCTTTCAGTCGCTCAAACGAGTCCTCGCCGATGTCGCCAAAGGACACCATCGCCTGCAAGCGCTCGCCGGAGCCCTCCTGGAGGGACAAAAACGCCAGCTTGCCGGTGACTCTCATGTGCACCACGCGGCCGGCAATACCTACTCGAACACCGGTGGATTCCTCTGGCGCCAGGTCGGGGAAGGACGAGCGAACCTCGGAAATGGTCGTCGTGATGGCAACGCCCACCGGGTAGGGCTCAATGCCCTCGGCAAGCATCCGCTCGCGCTTCGCGAGCCGAACAGCATGCTGTTCGGCAATGTCCTCGGGAGACTCGGCGGTCTCGTCGTGGTCGCTCATAAGGTGGTCTTCGTTCCGATCGGCAAGTCGTTCTGCCTAGCCTACTGAGGAAAGTGCAGGCTCCGATTGTCTATTAATCGGGTGTTCCCGATACTCGCTGCGAGAATCAACGTCGCCTCGGACGCGAGCGAGCCCTCGGGAAGCTCGCGATAGGTAAGGGGGTCAACGGCTGCGACATAGTCGATGACCATGCCAGGTGTCGCGCCTAGTCGCTCGCGGACGATCGACAGCGCCGCCTCCAGCGTGGGCGCTGCCTCCGCTTCGTCCAGTGCCAGGGGGATGGCACGAGCACTGGTCCGTTCGTTGTCGCTGAGGTATGCGTTTCTACTGGAGAGCGCCAGCCCATCCGGTGCGCGGACGGTGTCGATGGGGACGATGGTGATAGGCAAGACTTCCTTGCGCACCATTGACTGCACGAGGAAGAGTTGTTGGGCGTCTTTGCGCCCAAAGAGTGCGAAGTCAGGACTGACAATGGCAAGGAGGCGCTTCACCACAGTCAAGACACCATCGAAGTGGCCCGGTCGTGATGCTCCCTCGAAGGTGTCCCCGACCGGTCCTGCCTGGACGGTAGTTTCGCGTCCCCCCGGGTAGACCTCGTCGACGCTTGGCATGAAGAGCACATCCACGGGGCTCTGCTCAAGAAAAGCCCGATCGGCGTCGTGGTCCCTGGGGTAGGAGTCGAAGTCCTCGCCTTTGCCAAACTGCAGTGGGTTGACAAAAATGCTCACCACCACGCGGTCCGCTAGTTCAGCAGCCTTCTCGATGAGCGCGCCGTGGCCCTCGTGGAGCGAGCCCATGGTGGGGACAAACCCGACGCTCTGACCCTCTGACTTCCATCTGGCGACGATGTCGCTCATCTGGGCTGCGGTCGTGACGACCTTAAGTTCTTTCACTCTGTGGCCCCAGCATCTTCAGCGTTGCCAGCGACCTCGCGCAATGCGTTTTCCACGCTGGATCGCACCAGGGTGGACAGGACCACACCGGGGTTCGGAATCCCGGCACTGCGCAGTTGAGACGCTGCCTCATAAATGGTGGTTGCGGAGAAGCTGGTGGCCAAGGCAATGGCGCTCGCCACGTGCTCTCGGAGAGCCTCAGCGATTACCAGTGGCTCCATTCCCATCTCCACGGCGAGTGCCTCAGCAATCGGGGTCGCCACAGCGGGCGCGCTCACCACACACCACGCTTCTCTCATCCGCACCAGATCAACGCTGGTCCCGGTGAATTCCATTAGGGGATGAAGCGTGATCGGGATTGCGCCTGAATCTCGGGCTGGCATCAAAACACCGAGGTCGTGGCGAATCGAGGTGTGAGCAACAATCTGACCCGATTGCCACCCGCCAGATTCAGCCACCCCCGAGACAAATCCTGAGAGATCACTATCCGGCAGCGCAAGAACGACCAGTTCACTGCGCTCGATGATGTCCGGGACATCAAGAAAGGTAATTCCTGGCACGACACTCGTCACTCTCTCAAGGTCGCCATCGGAGGGTTTGCTCATGCCCACCAGGTGATGCCCGGCACCCGCTAGCGCCGCTGCGAGCACAGGACCCACCCGCCCTGCACCAATAATGCCAACGCCTAAGCGGGTGGGATCCATCATGACGTTCCTCGCTTCACCGCTCGACGCTTTTTCGCCGACTGGGGCTTAGCGATGGCCTTGATGATGCCCCTCTGGACTTCGAGCCACCAGTCTTCGAGAGCAACCCTATCGAGGGCTTGGATTCGGGTGGACACAGGGCCCTCGACCCCCTGCAGCGCGAAGAGTCCAAGCCCCAGAGCCTGATGCCACGGACCCACAGAAATACTCGAGCTCTGAATTCTGGCGAGCGGCATGATCGAGAGCTTTCGAATCCAGGTTCCCGTGCGCAGAAGAATCACGTCAGAGAGTAAAGCCCCGCCGTTGACGCTGTAGCTCAGCGGAATTCTGTAACGCGCCCGCTCGGGCGACCCAATCGACACGGCAAGGCCCTGGTTGGCAGAAATCCACTGCGCGTGAGTGCTCTGGAGACCCGAGACAAGAACCTCCCTGGACTGGTCACTGGCAAGATTCAGGATGCATTTAGCGACCACACGCATGACCTCCGCCAGTGTTGCCACCGGCAGGAGGACAGTGTGAGAAGGGGCCCTCGAGACCTGTGCTCCCGGCGTGGAGGCAAGGTTGGCTTCCAGTCGCCACCACCCCAGCGCCCTCCACGGCCACGGTTGGCTCAGCTGAAGGGCGTGGATGCGACCAGGAGGAATCGTCTCCACACTTGTCGCGAGGAGTCCCAGCGATACTCGGATGTCGTCATCAACAGTGTCAACAACGAAGCTGCCCACCCTAAAGAACCGATCAGCGAGATAAGCGACATAAACGATGAGAACAATGACCACGCTTATCCAGGTGACCAGTTCACCGGAGCGAATCGATGCAATCGAAGCAGCCAGAAGGCCCAGAACAAAAATGATGGTCTCCACGCTGA
>JBIIRH010000059.1:0-4476 GCA_044341675.1 Pontimonas sp. | reverse complement strand
ACCATCATCGTTGCGGACAACAACTTCCATGGGCGCACGATCTCGATCGTGAGCTTTTCCTCCGATGAAGCTTCTAAGAAAGATTTTGGCCCTTTCACACCCGGCTTCGTTTCTGTTCCTTACGGCGACGCCGATGCTCTCGAGCGTGCAATGGATGATTCCGTTGTTGCCGTCCTGCTAGAGCCCATTCAGGGCGAGGCGGGAATCATCGTGCCGCCAGAGGGCTATCTCGCTCGTGTTCGCCAGCTCACCAAAGACCGCAACGTGTTGATGATTCTTGATGAGATTCAATCTGGGCTTGGTCGCACCGGTGCAACACTGCAGTGCCAAAACGAAGGCGTCGTTCCCGACATGGTGATTCTTGGCAAAGCACTGGGCGGCGGCATTGTCCCGGTGAGCGCTGTCGTGGGAAAGACCGCGGTGATGGGGGTCCTTGCTCCCGGGCAACACGGCTCCACCTTCGGTGGGAACCCCCTGGCCGCTGCGGTCGGCCTAGCGGTAGTGCGATTGCTGGCAACTGGCGCCATGCAGAAGCGCTCTAAGGCGCTAGGCCTTCACCTTCACCGCAGACTCCGCGAGCTGACGGGCCACGGCGTCTTGGATGTTCGAGGCGCTGGCCTGTGGGCGGGAATCGATATCGATCCGGCGTTGGCCACTGGGCGCGAAGTGTGTGAGGCATTGATGGCACGTGGCGTGCTGGCAAAGGACACGCACGGATCGACGATTCGTTTAGCACCGCCCATTGTCGTGTCCAAGAAAGACCTTGACTGGGGCATTGACCAGCTCGCAGCGGTACTCTTCGAGCTGGCTCAAGAAAAATAGCGCTGGACACTTGTCAACGAAGTTAAGTTAGGCTAACCTAACTTCTAAGACCCCTCTGGTGCGCTGAATGGACACGTACCCTCGTCTCGTAAAGGAGAACAATGCCTGCTGTCGTGCGTAAGTTGGCTCTTGCCGCAGTCGCTTCCCTGTCCCTTGGTCTCCAGGCTTGTGCCCCTGCCGCCGAGAGTGAACCTCAGGCAGCAGACACAACAGAGACAGCCGTGGAGCTTGTTGCTGATGACTACGTGATCTTGTACTCAGGCCGAGAAGAGACCCTCGTTCAGCCGTTAATCGACATCTTCACCGAGGAAACCGGCATCACCGTCGATATCCGTTACGCGGGAACCTCTGAGCTTGCAGCACAACTCCTTGAAGAGGGCGATCAAAGCCCAGCTGGAGTTTTCCTGTCCCAAGATGCAGGGGCACTTGGTGCTCTCAGCGACGCAGGACTCTTCGTATCGCTTCCTTCCGAAATCACTGACCGTGTGGATGCGAACTATTCATCCACCGACTCATCGTGGGTCGGCGTGACCGGCCGCGCCCGCGTCATCGTCTATGACAGCGAAACCGTTGCGCCCGAGGACCTGCCTCAGAGTGTTGATGACATTGTTGGACCTCAGTGGTCAGGCAAGGTCGCTGTTGCGCCAGGTAACGCCAGCTTCCAATCCTTCGTCACTGCCTATCGCGTTCTGCTCGGTGAGAGTGCTGCGGATCAGTGGGTCTCCGGTTTGGTCATCAACGATCCTCAGATCTATGAAAAGAACGGCGCAATCCTTGAGGCCGTGAATGATGGAATCGTTCCCCTGGGCCTGATCAACCACTATTACTGGCACCGCTTGGCTGCCGAGCGTGGTGCTGAGAACATGCGTGCCCAGCTGCACTTCACCCCTGCGGGTGACCCTGCCTCAATCGTCAACGTGACGGGCGCCGGTGTTCTGGTGTCGCAGCAAGGTGACGCCGATGCTTACCGCCTCGTCGAGTTCTTGGTCTCGGATATTGCCCAGCAGTACTTTGTGGAGGAAACCTTTGAGTATCCGTTGGTCCCTGGAATCCCCGAGCCCGAGGGCGTTCCAGCACTTGCAGGCCTGCGAGTGGCTAACCTAGACCTTTCGGACTTGCGCACTTTGGCTGAAACCCAGTCACTGCTGCAGAAGTACGGTCTGATTCTCTAGTTCATTTCCCGGAAGGGCAGCTGTGTCCCACAGTGCTGCGGTAGAGGTGTCGGCGCCACACGGCGCCGGCACCTCTGGCGTTGATGCCCCACGGCGAGTCGGATCACGGCCGCCCTGGTGGTTGGTTGTTGCGTCTGTAGGTGCCATTGCGCTCGTATCCATTCCCCTCGTCTACCTCGTGGTTCGGGGGTCTGGGATAACGGGCGAGGCGTTGGTGGGAATTCTGACCGGTCCACGTGTGGGCCCGCTCGCCCTCAACACCCTTGCCTTGGGTGTCGCGGTGACCACAAGCTCACTGTTTTTGGGAACAGTGATTGCGGCACTAATCTCCAGGCTTCGTATTGGGGCAACGCGGCTGTGGCTTTTGCTCTCGGCCCTTCCCCTCGCTGTGCCCTCCTACTTGGCCTCGTATGGCTGGCTGGTATTGGTGCCTGGCCTCAATGGCTTTTGGCCGAGCTTCGCACTACTCACCGCAGTGACCATGCCCTATGTGATCCTGCCGGTGGCAGCGGCGCTGCGGGGAACATCAGCTGATGGCGAAGCGGTGGCTCGAACGCTGGGCCGGGGACCGGTGTCTGCATTTTGGAACGTCACCTGGCCTCAGGTCAGGCCGGCTGCGATAGCGGGTGCTCTACTGGTGTTTCTCTACACGCTGAGCGATTTCGGCCTTGTGGCCATGCTCCGATTCCAAACACTGACCTGGGGTATCCAGCAGGCCTACGCGGCAAGCTTTGACCGAAGCCAAGCGGCCGTTCTTGCCCTCCTACTTGTGGTGATGGCTTTGGCCGTTGTTGGCGCCGAGCGCAGTGCCAGGCGACAGGTGGACCGCAGTGTTGCCACCAACCTTGCTTTGGAGCCAGTCCGGCCTGCTCTTCGGGTCCTAGTGGTCAGCCTTATCTCGACACCGATTGTGATTGGTGTTGTTGTGCCCCTGATGGGGCTTGGCGTGCGACTGCTGCAGGCTGAAACCCTCGCTGCGCTCGATGTTGCCCGCTTGGCCACCGCAACGGGCAACACGGTGGGAGTTTCCCTAGGCGCGGCAGCGCTCGCATTGCTCCTCGCGTTGCCGATCGCTGCGTTGGCCGCTCGCTATTCCTCACGCTGGGTGGGGGCACTCGAGAGCATGGGGTATCTCTCGAACGCGTTGCCCGGCATCGTGGTCGGCTTGTCCTTGGTGTTCTTTAGTCTCCAAGTTCTGCCGGGGCTTTATCAAACGCTCGTTGTCCTTGTCTTCGCCTACGCGGTGCTCTTTATGCCAAAGGCACTGGGTACTGCCCGGTCGAGTATTGAAAACGTCTCCCCGGAGCTCGTGAGCGTTGCACGAACGCTCGGTGCTAGCCCTTTCCAGGCCTGGTATCGGGTGACTGTCCCTCTGGCGCTTCCCGGTTTGGGAATTGGAGCGCTGCTGGTGGCGATCACCACGATGAAAGAGCTGCCGGCAACGCTGCTATTGCGCCCAACGGGCTTTGACACCCTCGCCACCGAGCTGTGGTCGAAGACCGCTGCTGCCGAGTTCGGTGCAGCTGCTCCGTATGCCGCTGTCCTTGTCTTGGTCGCAGCAATACCTGCGATGATTCTCTCCGGTGTTGGATCCGTCGCGAAGGAGGAGCTATGACCACAGTCACAATGGCTAATGTCAACCTCTCCTACGGGACCCGCCCCGCACTGCGCGATGTGTCGCTTGTGGTCCCCTCTGGCTCGCTCGTGGCGATTCTTGGACCTTCGGGCTGTGGCAAAACTAGCCTTCTGATGGCGCTTGCGGGCTTGGTGTCCGTCAACGGCGGAACAATCACCGTGGGCTCTAGGGAGCTATCCAGCGAGAACCATCGGATTCCCCCGGAACAGCGCGGAGTGGGCTGGGTTCCCCAGGCCGCGTCGTTGTTCCCTCACTTGAGTGTCGGCGACAACATTGGTTTCGCGCTCCCCAAGGGCCGCCGGCGTAATGAGCGCGTGGAAGAGCTCGCTCGCCTGGTTGGCCTGGAAGGTTTTCTGAATCGCTCCCCCGGCCAGCTCTCGGGAGGGCAGGCGCAGCGCGTGGCGCTCGCCAGAGCGCTCGCCCCTAACCCTGATGTGTTGCTTTTGGATGAGCCCTTTGGCGCTTTGGATAGTGTCCTTCGGCACTCACTCGCTCGGGACGTGGCTCGCATTTTGCGCGATCAAGAGACAACCGCGATTTTGGTCACCCATGACCGCGAAGAAGCGCTTGATCTAGCTGATTTTGTCGCGGTGATGGATGGCGGACGGATTGTCCAGGTCGGAACACCCCTCGAGGTTTATGAATCACCTGCGACCCCCTGGGTTGCCTCTTTCGTGGGCGACACCGTCGAGCTATCTGGTGTGTGGCGGGATGATGCTCTGAACTGTTCACTGTGCGGGGCAAAAGACTTCTGTGGCCCAGCAGACAACCGTTTGGGCTGCACAGGCCATGTCTTGTGCGCGCTGGGTGATGTGGCTGCCACCTCACAAGTTGGCGAACCGCGTA
>JBIIRH010000058.1:0-4526 GCA_044341675.1 Pontimonas sp. | reverse complement strand
CCGGTGTAATTGGTCTGGCCACAAGTCTGAGGCCGGACGACAGCGGTAAGGAGCACTGCGTGAGCGAGTATCGGAACCAAGTACCCGATAACTGGTTCGTTGACCCGGTAAGACTGGGGATTCCTGGAATTAGACGCCCGGACGACGACGAGGGTCAGCTCGCTTGGCAGGCAGACGCGCTCTGCGCCCAGACCGACCCTGAAGCCTTCTTCCCCGAAAAGGGCGGCTCAACCCGCGATGCCAAGAAGATCTGCACCCAGTGCGAAGTCAAAGCAGAATGCCTCGAGTACGCTCTCGCCAACGATGAGCGCTTTGGCATCTGGGGCGGCCTTTCAGAGCGCGAGCGGCGTCGACTGCGCAGACGCGCCTAGCAGGCCGTCATGCGCGCAAGCGTCGACGCACTCCTGGTTGTTCGCCGTGGCGGAGAGCAACTAGAAGGAAGCCTTCGTGGTCTGCTCGACCAGACGAGGCCAGCTGATCGAATTTGTGTCGTCGACCTTTCCGCGGACTCTACCCTGCGCGCCCAGGTCGACTCTGTCGTTGGTGCCACAGCCCTCGAGTATGTGGTTCTGCCCTTTGACACCAGCTGGGCTGAGGCGATCAGCGACGCCACAGAAGTTCTCTATCCGGGTGGCGTCATTCCTGAGCAGGCGTGGTTGTGGTTGCTGCGCGATGACACAGCGCCGGGAAGCGCAACACTCGAGTATCTGACGCTCAGCGTTGAAGGCGCGCCTCTGGTTCGCATTGCAGGCCCCAAGCAGCGTGTGGCGGATCGCCCCCTGATGATCCGCGAAATGGGTGAGACGATGACCCGCTTTGGCGAGCGCATTGCGATGGCCGAGCGGGAGCTAGACCAAGCCCAATACGACCGACTGAGCGATGTTTTGGCGGTTGGCGAAGCCGGCATGCTCGTTCACGCGGCGACGCTTCAGGGTTTGGAAGGTTTCGACCCAGCGCTCTCGCCGCTGGATGGCGGGCTCGATCTCTGCGTTCGAGTGCGGTTGGCAGGCCACCGGGTCGTCGTGCTGCCTCGCGCGATGGTGGATGTGGGCTCGGGCCCAGCCGATTGGCACACCGGGCGCAGCGTGTCAGCCATTGGGCAGGCCTATTTCTCGAGAAGGGCATGGCTCTACCGACGATTTGTCTATGCGCCCGCGTGGGCACTGCTCGCACTCATTGTGTGGGCGCTGCCCTGGGCTATCGCCAGGAGTCTCTGGCACACGGTGGCGAAACACCCCGAGCGCAGCCTTTCCGAGGTTGCGGCAGCTTTGTGGGCGCTCGGAAAAGTTTCCGATGTCCTTCGAGCACGAGCGGTCCTCGCTCGCTCGAAGACCACCTCGTGGGATGTCATTGACTCTCTCCGCATGGCACCAGGTGATGTGGGCAAGCGACGATCGATTGCTGCGGAATCGAGGTTGGCCGCCAAAGAAGAAAAAGCTCTTCAGGTGCCCAGACCTTCGTTTCTCCCAGCCTTCCCCTGGACCATTGCCGCCCTTGCCGTCATTGCTGGGCTCACTCACGGCCGATGGTGGGGGAGCCCTTTCTTAGTGGGTGGCGGGCTGGTTCCACTCCCCGGCTCACTGGATGAGCTGTGGTCGCAGGCGTGGTGGATTACGCCCACCACACTCAGCCTGGATGCGGCTACGATCCCGGCGGATCCTTTCAATTTTGTGCTTGCGTTGCTTGGATCCCTGACCTGGTGGTCACCCTCACTCGCAGTGGTTGGCCTATTCCTTGCGGCAATTCCGCTCGCTGGAGCCATCGCGTGGTGGGCGGCCGCTCAGTTCCTCTCCAAGGCCTGGGCCACCAGCGTTGTTGCGGCGCTGTGGGCTCTGAGCCCCACCCTTCTGGTGTCCCTCTCCGAGGGCCGTATTGGGGCCGTCATCGCCCACATCACTCTGCCCTGGCTGGTTGCCTCTTTGGTGAGCGCTCACGAGTCTTGGCAGCGCGTGGGGCAAGCGTCGCTTGCTACCCTTGTTGTCTTGGCCTCAGCACCAGTGCTCTGGCCAGCGGTTGTCGTTGGTTACCTTGTCGTGGGGCTTGCCAGAGCCTGGTCCCATGGGCCACGCATGTTTATTGGCGTCCTTCCGCTCGGGCTAGCACCTGCCATCGTGATGGGCTTCCCCCGCTTTAGTGCGTGGTGGCAGAGTGTTGATGGCCGGTGGTGGGACAGCTGGGGCGTTCTCCTGGCTGATCCCGGCAAGGCCTATCCCTATGAACCAGCGGCCTGGTGGGAAATGGTGGCGGGGTGGCCCACTTCCCTTGCAGCAGAGGTCGCAGGCCTTGCAATTCCCTCGTGGATAGTCCTGGTCTTCGCCGCCCCGCTGATTGTCATCGCCGTCCTTTCTCTTGCCCTGGGCAGAGCGCTTGCTGGGGCCACGTTCGCGGGACTTGTGGGGCTGGGCTTACTGACCGCTAGTGCCTCCACCGCCCTGTTTTCTGGTTACGAAGGGTTCGAGCCGGTGGTGGTGTGGGCCGGCAGTGGCGTCTCCCTGCTCTACTGGGGCCTTGTCTTGGGCGTCGGTGCCACCCTCGATCACGTGGACTTTGAAGATGGACTTGGCAACGCACTCTCCGGTGTTGGTCCCTGGCTTGCTCGTCTGGGGACAATCGCGCTTGCCGTGATGACAGCGCTGCAGGTCGCACCGTTTGTCTTGGCAACGTGGACTGGGTCAACACCGGTTGCCCCCAGTTCCACGGGCCGCGCTCTTCCAGCCTTTGTCGCCGCCGAGGCGGCGACAAACCCAGCGATTGGGACCCTCATCATCACTGAGGTTGACGAGGCCTATCACGTGGCCGTGGAGCGGGGGTCTGGGTCGACACTGACGTCTGGCTCGAGTCTCCTCAGAGCGCGTGGGGCTGAGGTCACTCCGCGGGATGAGGATCTTGCGCGTCTTGTGGGAGCCCTGGTCCGGCCAAGCGCCGCTGATCCTGCTGAGCTGCTCCAGGTGTATGGGATTCGCTTTGTACTTCTCGAGGCACCGAGCGAGAGTGAGGCGGCGCTCACGCTTGCCCAACGCCCGGAACTCGTGGGCGCTAGTTCTGCTGATACACGCCAGCTATGGCAGGTCCCGGGTGTGAGCGTGGCGCCGTCTAGGGCATCCTCCGAGGCGCCGGGTGCTCCGGGGCTTCTCTGGCTCCTCATCGCCGTCGCTGGAATCTTTGCTCTGCCGACCGAGCGACGGGCCAAAGCGAGCACGCGGGTGCGAGATGATGCGCTGCCCTCGCTCGGGGAGGAGACTTCCGATGACGCTTGATCACACTCCGGCGCACGGGCCCAGAAACCTCGCTGCTCGCACGGTCGTTGCTGTTGTCGCAACGCTGGCGCTTGCCATTGCTGTGGCGGTGGCAGCGCTGGGACTACCGAGCGGGTTGGTTAGGGCTTTCCAGGGCCCCATCCCTGGCCTTGCAGCGCTCGAAGTGCTCCCTTTGGAGCCTAATCGAGTGCTGGTCTGTATGGGGCCTGCGATCGCCTTTAGTGGACAAGATTCCTCTCCCGTGGGTTATGGCGAACCAACAGATGTGGTGGCCGGGTCAGCCGTGGAGACTTCCCGAATTGCGCAAACGGATCTTCAGGACGCGTTCTCTCTGGAAAACGCCGTTGTGCCAACCCCGCCAACAATCCTGACCCAACCCTCCGAGGCAGGATTACTGGCGGGAGCCAGCTACCAGCAGCTGGACAACCTCAATGTTCGAGGTCTGGCACTCCAGGAGTGCCAGGAACCCAGATCCGAGACCTGGTTGGTGGGCGGTGACACCACCACTGGTCGCCAGGGTGTGCTGAGCCTTTCTAACCCCGGCGGCGTTGCTGCCACGGTGAATGTTGATGTGTGGGGCCAGAGTGGGCCGATCTCGTCCCCTCTGGGCCAGGGCATCCTTGTTCAACCGGGTGCGCAACGCGTCATTACTTTGGCGGGGTTGGCCCCGAACGAAGCGAGACCCGTTCTTCGCGTAACGAGCTCCGGCACAGGAGTTGCAGCGGCACTGCACACGTCAATTGTTCGCGGCCTGAATGCGGATGGCTTGTCTGTAATCACCGGCCAGGCGGCTCCTAGTGAGGTTCGCGTGATTCCTGGTCTCTATGGGCCACCCTCCGAAATCATCGGCCCCATTCGAGGCAAAGAGGGGTACACCGATGTTGGTGGCGCGCTCCGAGTCCTCTCGCCCGATGGTCCCGCATCGGTGACCATCACTGTGGTTCGTCCTGGGCAAAGCGATATCACCACCAGGTTGGAGTTAGAGGCCGGTCAGGTCGGAGACCTCTCGCTTGATGAGCTGGGCTCTGGTGACTACGGGCTCATATTGGAATCGAGTGCGCCGATTGTTGCGGGAGTGAGAAACAGTGTCGGAACCGATGTTCGCACTGACACCAGTTGGGTGGGCAGTTCTTATGCCATCGAAGGCGACACAGTCATGGCCGTTCCTGCCGTTGGTGAAATCCGCTTGAGTGTGATGAACCCGGGCGACACTGATGTTCAAATTTCTCTTGACGGTCGCTCATCGAGTGTTCCCGCCGGGGGAGTTCT